>NZ_JBNHGL010000054.1:0-16389 GCF_059091245.1 Arthrobacter sp. Y3225116 | reverse complement strand
CACCCAGTCGCGCTCGGCCGGACGCGCCGACTTCTTCTCCTTCATCCGGACCGCCGAAGACGGGACCGATCCGCTGGTCACCCTGAACCGCTGGCGGCCGGCGTCGTACTGGAGAAGTATCCGCACCTCGGCTGAAGTCTGCCCCGCGCGGGGCCCAGGCGTTACCCGGATTTAACTTTATCCGGCTTCCGGAGTACAGTTGTCTGTTGGTTGTCTCTACTTTCATGCCCATCTTCGGGTGCATGGCGCCCGCGAAAGCCTGCCGGAACGTACGGCTCAGTGGGAGTGTAGCGGCAAGCGAAACCCTAAAACTAGCCACCGCTCCGGCGATGGTTACTGACGTTAGCGGAGGATATGGCTAAGAAAGACGGTGTCATTGAGATTGAAGGCACTGTGCAGGAGGCTCTGCCCAATGCGATGTTCCGCGTTGAGCTGACCAACGGGCACGTTGTGCTGGCTCATATCTCGGGAAAGATGCGTCAGCACTACATCAGGATCCTCCCCGAGGACCGCGTTGTGGTGGAACTCAGCCCGTACGACCTCTCACGGGGCCGTATCGTCTACCGCTACAAGTAAAGGCTTATGCCGCAGGCAACTGCGGAGAACCGTAAGTAGTTACAAGGCAGCATCAGCTAACAACGCAAAGGAAAACCATGAAGGTCCAGCCGAGCGTCAAGCGGATTTGTGACAAGTGCCAGGTGATTCGTCGCAAGGGCAACGTCATTGTGATCTGCGAGAACCCGCGCCACAAGCAGCGCCAGGGCTAAGACTCCTGCTTCAAGCAGGGGCAGCACGCCCACGCGTAGTAACTCAAGATAAAGGCAGCGCAGCAGGGCAACCTGCACACCCCCGGCACGGAGGCCGGGGACCCGAACAACGGGGCCGCGCTGCTTCAGACCTCCGGATACAACAAGGAGAACCGCCACTATGGCTCGTCTCGCTGGCGTAGATATTCCCCGCGAAAAGCGGGTAATTATCGCCCTGACTTACATCTACGGCGTGGGTAAGACCCGTGCAGAGCAGGTTATCGCGGAGACCGGCATCAGCCCGGAAACCCGCGTCAAGGACCTCACCGACGCTGAGCTCGTGCAGCTGCGTGACTTCATCGAGGGCAACTACAAGGTAGAAGGCGACCTCCGCCGCGAAGTTGCAGCCGACATCCGCCGCAAGGTTGAGATCGGCAGCTACGAAGGCATCCGCCACCGCCGCGGCCTGCCCGTCCGCGGACAGCGCACCAAGACCAACGCTCGCACCCGCAAGGGCCCGAAGCGCACCGTCGCCGGTAAGAAGAAGACCCGCTGATTCCCAGCCGGTCAGATAGCTACCAACCAACTTTGTAGGAGAAGCAATGCCCCCCAAGACTCGTGGAGCGGTACGCAAGCCGCGTCGCAAGGACAAGAAGAACATCGCGCTGGGCCAGGCGCACATCAAGAGCACCTTCAACAACACCATCGTGTCCATCACGGACCCGACCGGTGCCGTCATCTCGTGGGCCTCGGCCGGCGAGGTTGGCTTCAAGGGCTCCCGCAAGTCCACCCCGTTCGCCGCGCAGATGGCTGCCGAATCGGCCGCCAAGCGTGCCCAGGAGCACGGCCTGAAGAAGGTCGACGTCTTCGTGAAGGGCCCGGGGTCGGGACGCGAGACCGCAATCCGTTCGCTGCAGGCCGCTGGCCTCGAGGTTGGCTCCATCCAGGACGTCACCCCCAGCGCGCACAACGGTTGCCGTCCGCCGAAGCGCCGCCGCGTCTAAACAGCCCAAGGATACTTTTGGCCGCCGCACAGATTCCTCCCACTTTTGCGGGAGAGTCTGTCGGCGGCCGAAAGTTCCACGCTGGAGGCTGACCAGCCGCCCTTTTCCACCAATTCGTGCTGCGTCATATAGCGGATGCTCGCTGAAAGGAAATCTAAGTGCTCATTGCACAGCGCCCCACCCTTACTGAAGAAGTAGTGGCCGATAACCGCTCCCGGTTCGTCATCGAACCGCTGGAGCCGGGCTTTGGCTACACCCTCGGAAACTCCCTCCGCCGCACGCTCCTGTCCTCGATTCCGGGGGCTGCCGTCACCAGCATCCGCATCGACGGCGTGCTGCATGAGTTCACCACCGTGCCGGGTGTGAAGGAAGATGTCACCGAGATCATCCTGAACATCAAGAACCTGGCTGTCTCCTCCGAGCACGACGAGCCCGTGGTTGCCTACCTGCGCAAGCAGGGACCCGGTGTCGTCACCGCCGCGGACATCGCGCCGCCGGCCGGCGTGGAATTCCACAACCCGGACCTGCACATCGCCACGCTGAACGAGAAGGGCAAGTTCGAACTCGAACTGACCATCGAACGCGGCCGTGGCTACGTGTCGGCAGCCCAGAACAAGTCCGGCGACCAGGAGATCGGCCGCATCCCGGTCGACTCCATCTACTCGCCGGTGCTGAAGGTGACCTTCAAGGTTGAGGCAACCCGTGTTGAGCAGCGCACCGACTTCGACCGCCTGATTGTCGACGTCGAAACCAAGGCCTCCATTGCACCGCGCGACGCCGTCGCCTCTGCCGGAACCACCCTGGTTGAACTGTTCGGCCTTGCCCGCGAGTTGAACACCGCCGCCGAAGGCATCGAGATTGGCCCGAGCCCCACGGACGCCGCCCTGGCTGCCGACATGGCCCTGCCGATCGAGGACCTGGAACTGACCGTCCGTTCCTACAACTGCCTTAAGCGTGAGGGCATCCACACCGTGGGTGAACTCGTTGCCCGCTCCGAGGCCGACCTGATGGACATCCGCAACTTCGGTGCCAAGTCCATCGACGAGGTCAAGGCAAAGCTGGTGGAACTGGGTCTGTCGCTGAAGGATTCGCCTCCTGGGTTCGATCTGGCTGCCCGCGCCGCAGCCATCGACGAGGACGAAACCTTCGAGGACGAACTCTAAAACGCAAGAATTCTGCCGCCACGGCGCTCGGGAGCGCACAGCGGCACCATTGAGGAGAAAACATAATGCCTACCCCCGCTAAGGGTCCGCGCCTCGGAGGCGGTCCTGCCCACGAGCGCCTGATGCTCGCCAACCTGTCCGCCGCGCTCTTCGAGCACAAGCGGATCACCACCACGGTCACCAAGGCCAAGCGCCTGCGCCCGTTCGCCGAGCGCCTGATCACGTTCGCCAAGCGCGGCGACCTGGCCTCGCGCCGCCGCGTGCTGGCAGTGATCAGCAACAAGGGCATCGTGCACGAGCTGTTCACCGACATCGCGCCGGTGATGACCAACCGCGACGGCGGCTACACCCGCATCACCAAGATCGGCAACCGCAAGGGCGACAACGCCCCCATGGCCGTCATCGAACTGGTGATGGAGCCGGTGTCCCCGAAGCAGGCCGTCGTGAACGAGGCCGAGAAGGCCACGGCCAAGGCTGCCCCGGCTCCGGTCGAGGAAGAGACCGCTTCGGCCGAGTCCGCTGACTCTCCCGAGTCGGCGCAGTCCGGCGATTCCGCTGACTCGCCCGAGTCCGCGGAGTCCGCTCCGTCGGCGGAGCCCGCTGAGGAAGCTGCCGAAGAGAAGAAGTAGTTCTTCGCCTTCACGCGTGAGGCCCGCCGTCCCCTTCCGGGGCGGCGGGCTTTTGCGTATCTCAAAGACTCACATCACGACGCCGGTGCCCGCCGCGGGGGAGCGGGTTCCGTTTCCGCGGGAGCTTGGTGCGGCCGGTTCTTTGGGACGCGGTCCAGTGTCGTGGCGGGGAATCGGCCGGCGTGCCTGCGGCGTGCGCCGGGGCCGCCACGTCGAGACCAGCGCGAAGGCCAGCAACAGCTCGGCGACGTCCCCGCCGTAGTACATGAGTTCGCCGGCAAGCCTCAGCTCGGCCGCCGGCGCGGGGACCTGGACGAACAGCCCCGCGTAGAGCAGCTGGGACAGGACCGCATGCCCGGCGATCGCGACGCCCAGCACCACCAGCCGCGCCGGCACGGAGGGCCTGCGCGGCGCCGGGTCCGGCCCGGCGACCACCCAGGCGAAGAGGCAGCCGGCGGCCAAAAAGTGCAGGTGGATGGCGTGGTGCAGCAGCGGAGTGTCCGCCGCCAGCGAGTAGAGCGGCGTGAAATACAGGCCCGCCAGCCCGCCGAGGGTGAGGATCAGCGCCGTCACGGGGTTGGCCACCAGATGGGCCGGCCGTGAGCGCAGCACCCTGCCGATCACCTTGCCGCAACGGCGCGGCACCGACCTCAGCAGCAGGGTCACCGGCGCACCGAGCACCAGCCCGATCGGCGCATACATGCCAATCAGCAGGTGCTGGACCATGTGGGCCGGCAGCCCTCCCGGCGGCAGCGGCATCAGCTGCGGCGCGAGGCCCAGCGCCAGCAACAGCGAGCCGGCGAGGAACGAAGCGGTCCGCCAGCGGCTCCAGCCGCGGTCTTCGCGGCCCCGCAGCCACGCCAGCGCCAGATAGGCGGCGGCCACCGCCGCCACGAGGGCCGGCGGCAGCACGCCGTCGACCACTGCTGGCGGGTGGTTGTGGGCAGAGTGGGCGCCGATCACGCCGATTCCCTCCCCGGGTCCCTCAGGTCCACCATCCGACCGGAGCGTTGCAGCAGCCAGCCGCCGATCACGAGCAGCGCCCCGAACAGCAGGAATAGGATGTCGGCCAGCATCTGGTACTCGCCGCCGATGACGTGGTGAATCGCGAGGAGGTGGTGGTCGATAATCCCCTCCACGAGATTGAAAAGTCCCCAGCCGAGCAGCATCCAGCCCCAGAGGGTCCGGGATGCCCACACCCGTCCGCGCGAGGTCGTCACCCGCGAGTACAACAGCCCCAGCCCGATCAGCACGGCCAGCCAGGTCACCGTATGGAACAGGCCGTC
This sequence comes from Arthrobacter sp. Y3225116, assembly GCF_059091245.1. Classification (NCBI taxonomy): domain Bacteria; kingdom Bacillati; phylum Actinomycetota; class Actinomycetes; order Micrococcales; family Micrococcaceae; genus Arthrobacter; species Arthrobacter sp. Y3225116. Next base: position 11,561 of record NZ_JBNHGL010000054.1, on the reverse strand, counting down.
CCACAGCGTGTTCATCTGCAGACCGTGGACGGTGTTCGCCGGGTACGAACCGACGTCGATGTTCGCTGTGTCCGCGCTCGTGAGCATGTGGTGCCACTGCAGGATCTGGTGCAGCAGGATCCCGTCCACGAAGCCGCCCAGCCCCACCCCGAGGACGATCCCGGGCAGGGCGATCCGGCGGTTGTGATCCGTGGCGGTTGCCGTTCCGGGGTTGGCTGCCATCGCTTCCCTCCGAACCTTGCGGTCCCGCCCGGGTGCGGGCCTCGTCCCAGCAACATAGACCGAATGCCCGCCCCCGTCGACAGTCCACCGGTGTCTGGCCGGTCGCCCGCTCGCAACCGGGACGGGTCTCGGCTGCATCCGGGACCCGCGGGGCCCCCGGTAGCATGGAATCCATGCCTCCGACTGTCTCACCCGTCCCCGACCGGGGCGGCGGGCCCTTGCGTGTCCGCCTGGATCTTGCGTACGACGGCGGCCCCTTCAGCGGGTGGGCCGTGCAGCCCGGCCGGCTGACGGTGCAGGGCGCGCTCGAGGAAGCGCTGGCGGTCATGATCCGCCGGCCGATCCGGCTGACCGTTGCCGGCCGTACCGACGCCGGGGTCCACGCCCGCGGACAGGTGGTTCATTTCGACCTGGACCCGGGGGAGTGGCACGGATTGGCCCGCGGCCGGGAGGTCGATCCCGCCGAAGCCCTGGTCCGGCGCTTGCGCGGCGTGCTGGCCAAGGTGCTCGGCGGCCGCGTCGGCGCCCCGGTGCCCTATCGGGACCTTGCCGGGGCCATCGAGGTCAAGCGCGCCGTCGTCGCCCACGACGGATTCGACGCCCGGTTCTCCGCCCTCTGGCGCCGCTACAGCTACCGGATCGCGGACCGGGCCGAGACGTGGGATCCGCTGTCACGCAACACCACGCTGTGGCACAAGCACGCCGTCGACGTCGATCTCCTCAACCGCGCAGCCGCCAAACTCCTGGGCATCGGCGACTTCCTGGCCTTCTGCAAACCCAGGGAAGGCGCCACCACCATCCGGGAGTTGCATAAGTTCGAATTTGCCCGCGGCGCCGACGGCGTGGTCACGGCCACGGTGCAAGCCGACGCGTTCTGCCACAACATGGTGCGAGCCCTGATCGGCGCGTCGTTGATGGTTGGCAGCGGCGAGCAGGCGCCGGAGTGGCTGCGCGACCGGATGCTGGCGAAGGTACGGGACTCGAAGAGCAAGCTGGCTCCGCCGCACCCGTTGGTGCTGGAAGAGGTGCTCTATCCCGACGGCGGTGAGCTGCTGCGCCGGGCGGAACTGACCCGGGCAAAACGCGCGGACCCGGACGAGGGGTGAGGGTGGTTGCTTCCGGCGGTTCCCCCATAAGCCGCCGGAAGCCATTAACCGGTGATTCCGGATCCCCCAGCAGGTCCCTTGGACCGTGGGCATAACTCTTGCACGGTAGCCGCCGTCAGCTCAAGAGTTTCAGACGTCTGACTTCTACCGGCGTTACTGCCGTGTCACGCGATCGGCGGGTGAGGCTAGGCAGCCTGCGGCGTCAGTTCGGCACGAAGCGGCCAGTCCTGGCCTTCCAGAATGACTTGGGCGCTGACGCCGGTGTGCACGTTGACCACGATCGGGGCCATCAGGTTCACGGTGGTGCCCGATTCGCCGGGGTTGGCCACCACCAGCACCATGGCGTCCTCGGAGGCATTGAGGTCCAGGGAGGCACGGTCGTCGTCGGAAATCACGGGGGTGTACTGGTTCAAATAGGTCGCGGCGTCCAGGACGAAGAGGCGCTTGCCCGGTTCGGCCACGGGCTGCAGGGAGTACAGGCCGGCCGCTCCCGCGATCTCGTCCAGCGTGAAGTCGACCAGCGGTGCCAGTCCCGGGGGAGGGGCCACGAAGGTCAGCGCGGCGCTCATCGCAGGAAGTCCATCAGCGTCGGCTGCAGCACCCGAGCCGTGACCTGCAGGGCGGCCTGATAGGCCACCTCCTGCATCTTCAGGTCCAGGATTACCTTTCCGATATCCGGATCCTCGATCCCGGAGCGGCGGGCTTCAAGCGAAACAGCTTCGTCCAAGTTCGTCTCCTGCGCTTTCAGGATCTGGGCGTGGCGGGTACCGACCTCGGCGCGTGCGTTGATCACCGTGTTCAGCCGGGCGTCGATGTCGTTCAGGTGGCTGCTGATGTCGACTCCGGGCTGTCTGAGGTCATTGGCCATGGTCTGAAGCAAGGTGAAGACCGACTGGCCGCTGCCGCCGTCGTCTGATCCGAAAATATTCCCGCCATCGGCATCAACTCGTACAGTCAGTTCGGGCCCGATTCGCCGTTGAACAGCGTTCTCTACTGCGCTGCCAAACTTGTAAACAGTCGGGGCAACCGCTGGTTCGCCGGTTACAGCACCGGCATCAGAGTTTCCCGCGAATACGCTGCGGCCCAAGTACTTGGTCTCGGCTGCGTCGATAAGGCTCTTCTTGATGCTTTCCAGTTCGAGCGCGATGGCTTCGCGGCCGGTGGGGGACACTGATCCGTTGGTTGCCTGGATGGTCAGATCCCGGGCCTTGTTCAGCAGCGAAGTGACATGTCCGAGGGCTGAATCCGATGTAGCCAACCAACCGTGGGCGTCATCGATATTGCGCTTGTACTGCTCGTTTGCCCGAAGATCAGCGCGGGTCCGCATGGAGTCGGCGGCGCCGGTTGGATCATCCGAGGGGCGGGCAATCAGCGACTCGCCGGCGGCCAGCTCCTGCAGCTTGGCGATACGCGCCATGTTGTCCTGCAGGTTGCGCTGGGCGAAGCTGCTCATCGTTTGGTTAGTGACTCGTGAAATCATGGCTACCTCCCGACCAATCCGGTGCGGTTGATCAACGTATCGAGCATTTCATCAATCGCCGTCATCACCCGGGCCGCGCCCTGGTAGGCATGCTGGTATGTCAGCAGGTTGACGTTCTCTTCGTCCATGTCCACCGACGCGTTGGACAGCTGCAAGGTCTTGGCCGACTGGGACGCGATGCCCGCGAGGTTGGACTGCTGCAGCTCCGTCTTCGCGGCTACACCGATGGTGGTGACAATGTTCTCCCAAACGCGGTCAGGGGAGCCTGCTCCAACGCCAAGCTGAGAAATTTTGTCAGCGACAGATCCGTCCAACGCACCCGCATCTTCGCCGCGGGTTGCAAGGTCAGCGGCCTTTTTGATCTCCACCGCTAGAGTGGACGCCTCGTTGCCATCCAACATGCTGAAGAACGGCTTACCGGTTACGCCCCCGCTGGTGTAGCCGTCCGCATGAATCTGGTTGACGCCTTCAGCCAACGTTTTCGCAAATCCGTTGTAGCTTTCGGCCGCCGCCCGGAGTGGGCCGCCGTCCGTACCACCGCTCAGCATCGACAACGCCCCAGCGATCTCGCCACCCGCGAGCACAACCGGCATGTCGTTCCGGCTCGGGCTTTCCCACACCAGGCTGACCCCGTTAGGGCCCGAAATGTCTGTGTCCGATCCAGGTGCAACGGCGATTCTTTGGGCGCTGGAACCAGTGACAATCGCATTGCCGCCGATCAGCACATCCACCTGCCCGTCGCTGCCGTGGCGAACCGTGGCTCCGGTGAGGACAGCCAGCCGCTCGGTCAGCAGGTTGCGGTGGTCCATCAGCTCGTTCGCGGAGCCTCCGTTGGCAACAGCAAAACGAATCTTCTCGTTGAGATTGGCTACCTGGGACGCAGCGCCGTTGACCTCCGCGGTCATCGTGTCCACATCGGAGCGCAGGCGGGAGAACTGCTCGCGGACTTCCTGGTAACCGCGCTTAATCATGTTGGCGAGGATGTTCGCCTCTTCCAGCACCACCGCGCCGGCAGCGCCGTCATCCGGCCGGTTCGACAGGGCCTGCCAGGAAGCCCAGAACTCCTGAAGCTGCGTCGAGATGCCGTATTGGCCCGGCTCGCGCAACGACGCTTCCAGGCCGGACATCGTATTGGCGCGCACTGCAGAATACCCGGCGACACCGGCCGAGAACCGGACGCGCGTATCCAGGTGCATGTCACCCAGCCGCGCAATCGCGTCCACCGAAACGCCCTGGCCGATCTGCACTCCGCCGGTCAGCAGCCCGGTTCGGTCGAGGGCGCCGATGGACGAGGTACTGACCCGCTGGCGGGTGTAGCCCTCGGTATTGGCGTTGGCGATGTTCTGGCCCACCACGTTCAACCCTTGGCGGGCGGCCACCAGACCGGTGTACGCGGTGTTCAGGCCGCTGAAGGTACTCACTGCGAAAACCTCAGATCGTTGTGTCGAACAGCTGGGAGCGGTTGCCCGAAAGCCCTGCCGTCCCCTGTGCGTCGTAGGTCCCGGCATCGGGATTGAAATTGGCCAGCGTTTCCTGGGTGGACCGGGCAGCCGCACGCAGGAACTTCTCGTTCACGTCGCGCAGTTCGCGGATCTGCAGGGTCAGCTGGGTCAGCGCCTGCAGATGTCCCGTGAAGATCTCGCCCCATGGCCCTACGGGAGCCTGTTCGGTCAGCTCCCGCAGCGTGGCGCCTTCCGGCGTACCCCACTCACGGGCCAGTGCGGCCACCTCCACCGTGCGGGCCAGGCCGGCGTCGCGAAGGCGCTCCAACACCTGTTCCACCTCCCGGGTGGCGTGCTGCAGCCACCGGGACTTGCCGGCGGTCAGGAGCAGCTGCTCCTCCTCGAGTTTGAAGACCAGCAGTTCAAGAAGTTCGCGTTCGTGCCACAGCATGGCGGACAGTTCATGGGCTCCCATGTCAGGCACCTCCCCTGGTTGATTCTGCGGACACAACCCCCGCGGGTCCGCGTCAAAAAGCCGCACTGAATGAACAAAAAGTAACGGCATGGCTACATTCCTATCTATCGGCAGCACCACCCCCTTGCGTTAGGAGCATTTGATGGTAGGTTTCACCAAGAGATGAATCGTTCTTCCGGAGCCGCACCCTTCGGTAGCAGGGAAGGTTCGTCCACGTATTTCTGGGCACGGAGGGGGACATGTCAGTGAATCGTGCTGACCGTAATGCACTGGTGGTTGAAAACCTCCCGCTCGTCGGATACCTGGTCTCCGAAGTGTGTGCCAAAGCCACCCACCTCTCCCGCGACGACCTCGCCTCTGCCGGCTCGGTAGCGCTCATCACCGCCGCCGATGCCTTCAACCCGGATCTCGGCGTCCCCTTCGGCGCCTTTGCCCGCCGTCGCATCATCGGCGCCTTTGCCGACGAGATGCGGGCAATCGACTGGGCTCCCCGCTCCGTTCGCAAGCGGATCAAACAAACGCTGTCCGTTCGCGAAACCCTGACCGCCGAACTCGGGCGCTACCCGAGCGTTGACGAACTGGCTGCCGCCCTCGGGGTGGACCGCGAGACCGCGGAAGCCGCCATGGACGATGCCTCCCGCACCGTCTCCGCCCTGGATGACACCACGGCCGAATTCCTGGTCTCCGAGACGGCGTCGCCCGAAGGCTCGCTCCTCACCGAGGAGCGGCTCGCCTTCCTGAAGGCCGCCGTGCACCACCTTCCCGCGAAGATGCGCTACATCGTGGAGCAAATCTACTTCGAGGACCGCACCGTCAAGGAAATCGCCGAAGAGCTCGGCGCTACCCACTCAGCCGTCTCCCAGCAGCGTTCCGAGGCCATCCGCCTCCTCCGGGATGGCCTGCACACCCACTATTCCGACGACGACGGTGCCGGCCATGTGCCCGAGTCGCGGATCGCTCCCTCCCGTCGGAAGGCATACCTGACTGCGCTGGCCGATCAGACCATCGGCGGGATTACACGCTTCGCCGCCACGCAGCCAAGGGCCGCGGTTTCTTGACCTGTTCGCAGCAGCCGGCCCCGGCCGCCCGCACCGCGAAAAATTCTTTGCACTTCTCCTAACGAATCCTCGTAATCCTCCGATAGCTACAAGTGCCAGCCCATGGACGGGCCGGTGAATTTGTACCATCTCATGGAGGAGTTTCATCATGGCTTTCGCCATTAACACCAACGTTGCGGCCCTTAACTCGTACCGCAACCTGTCCAACACCCAGAACGACATCTCCAAGTCCCTGGAGAAGCTGTCCACCGGCCTGCGCATCAACCGCGCTGCCGATGACGCAGCCGGCCTGTCGATCTCCGAAGGCCTGCGCGCGCAGATCGGCGGCCTGAACGTCGCAGCCCGCAATGCGCAGGACGGCATCTCCGTCATCCAGACGGCTGAAGGCGCGCTGACCGAGGTCCACTCCATCCTGCAGCGCGTTCGGGATCTCTCTGTTCAGGCAGGCAATGACTCGAACAATGCTGACGCGCGCACAGCAATTCAGACAGAAATTACGGCTCTTGGAAACGAGCTCACCAGGATCAGCGCGTCCACCAACTTCAACGGCACCAAGCTCCTGGACAAGTCGGCGGGAGTTGCGGGAGTCCTGACCTTCCAGGTTGGGGCCGGTAACAACGCGGCTGCAGACCAGATCAACGTCGACCTGAACAACGCTGACGTCAAGGCTGTAGCAGATGCCGTTCTCGCCATTGACGTCCAGACCGATGCGACCACTCGTCTCGCTGCAATTGGCACCGCTGACACGCAGATCAAGAACGTCTCGACTGCTCGTTCAGACCTGGGTGCCGTGCAGAACCGCTTCGAGTCGACGATTAAGAGCCTGAACATTGCTGCCGAGAACTTGTCGGCATCGGAGTCGCGTATCCGTGACACCGATATGGCTTCCGAGATGGCTAAGTTCACCAAGAACCAGATCATGTCCCAGGCCGGCACTGCGATGCTGGCTCAGGCCAACCAGATCAACCAGGGTGTGCTGCAGCTCCTCGGCTAAACCGGGTAGCTAACGGCTGAATGCGGCCCGGCAGCGAGGCGAACGAATTGGACCTCACACTCTTCGCTGCCGGGCGTCAGCATTTCTTCTAGTAAACAGGCTTCTTTCAGGAGGAACTGGCGTGGCGTTTTCGATTGGCGGCATGGTCAGCGGTTTGGACACCGCCACCATGATCAACCAGCTCATGCAGCTGGAAGCGCGTCCGCAGTCTCTCCTGAAAAACAAGGTCTCCAGCACCCAGACGCTGGTCAGCGCTCTTCAAGCGCTCAACACACGCATCGCCGATCTCGGAAAAACGGCCACCGAGACGAGCAAGGCTAACGCCCTCAGCATCTACTCCGGCACGAGCAGTTCCGACAATGTTTCCGTGACGGCTGCGGAGGGGGCAGCCGCGGGCGCCACCGACTTGGAAGTCGTGGAGTTGGCGAAGGGGCAAGTGTCCGTGTCAGCGCTCCTCAGCGAGTGGCCCGAGTCCGCTACAGTCCTGACAATCGCGCTGAAAGACGGTCAAATCAGGGTTGAGACAACGGGCAAGACCTGGGACCAAATCGTGAGAGAGATCAACGAGTCTGGACAAGGCGTCACTGCAACTAAAGTTGCCGTCGGAGCGGATTCAGCAAGTCCTGATTTTCGGCTGCAATTAGCTGCGAAAGAGACCGGCGTTGACAACGGCTTCAACGTCACGTCCGACGCGGCGTCCTTCAACTTTGTAGACGTCGCTCTTGCCAAGGACGCCAAGCTGAAGCTCTGGGCGGGAACCGTCGTCGAACAAATTATTTCGTCTCCCTCAAACACATTCGCTGACCTCCTGCCAGGCGTTAGCGTCACGGTCGGTGCGGGCGCGGTTCCTGGTGAGAAATCGAGCATCACCGTTGCTCCCGATGGCGAAGCCATCACTGCGAAAGCCAAGGCGCTGGCCGACGGCTTGAAGGATCTGTTCGCCTTCATCTCCAAGAACTCATCCGTGAACGTCTCCACGTCCACCGGGTCAACGACGACCAAGGGCGGAATCTTCACCGGGGACAGCAGCGTCCGTGACATTCAGCAGCGTATGATGACCGCTGCGATCAGCCCCATCGACGGACGGTCGCCGTCGGAAATCGGCATCAGCATCACCAAGGACGGCTCGATTGAGTTTGATGCCGAGAAGTTCGGCAAGGCGATGCAGGAAGACTCCGTGTGGGCTGAGAAGGTGGTCCAGACGATCGCCGGTCGCGTGGCCACTGCCGCGACGGATGCCTCGGATAAGTACGACGGCGCCATAACCAAGCGAATCCAAGGCCAGGAATCGCTGGTACGCAGTCTCAACGACCAGGTAAGCAGCTGGGACACCCGGCTCGCATCGCGGCGCTCCACCCTGGAGCGCACGTGGGCCCAACTTGAAGTAACGCTGAACGGCCTGCAGTCGCAGGGGGACTGGCTCAACTCGCAGCTGGCTACCCTGCCCTCATGGGGGAGCACGAAGAAATGACACTGACATACGGGCCGGGCTTCGGCGCCCAGGCCAAGCGCAACCAGTTCCAGCGCGACGCGATCATGTCCGCCACACCGGCCCGGCTGCTGACCATGTTGTATGACCGGCTGCTCTTGGACCTGAACCGGGCGGAGGCCGCGCAGCAGAACCAGCACTGGTCGGTGGCGTCCGAGAACCTGATCCATGCGCAGGCCATCGTGTCCGAGCTGATGTCGTCGCTGAAGACGGACGTGTGGGACGGGGGGGAGGGCCTGAAGGCGCTCTACACCTACACGCTGACCGCGATGATGAACGCGAACATCCACCGCGATGCGGCCCGCACGCGCGAATGCATTGAACTGCTGGAGCCGCTGCGCGAGGCCTGGCACGAGGCCGCCGCTCAGCTCCCGGCACAGCCTGCCCGCGGCGTCGGCCTCGGCGGCGAACTTGGCATTGCCTGACATGCCGGAGGGCGAAGTTTCCGCGCTGGAGCGCTGGACAGCCGTGCTGGACGAACTCGAACTGGCTCTCGCCGAGGCAGCCGAGACCCGTGGCCAAGGCGGCGGACTCACCGAAACAGCCGAGACCAGGAGCCACGCCAGCGGACTTACCGAAACGGCCGAGACCGGTGGCCACGGCAGCGGACGCGCCGAAACGGCCGACGCCGAAGGCCAGGGCAGCAGCGCGCCCGCCGACGTTGCCGAACCCGGGGACAAGGCCGATGGGGCGGCAGTGGGCAGCTTACGCACCGCCGTCGCGCGGTGGAAGGCCCCGCAGGGGCTGGGACCGATCCCGGACGAACTGGTGGAGCGGGCGACAGAGCTCGCGGCCGCGCAGCAGGAAGTAATTCGTGAATTGCGCGCCGAGATGCGGCAAAACCGGCAGGAATCGGCGCTCTTGGATGCCGTCCCCACCCCCGGAACTTCGGGTCGTTCCGTCTACCTGGACGTAAACGGTTAACCAATCTCAAGATTTACCTAACGACTCCCGTCTCTGTGCCGATAACTGGTTAGTGAGCACGGATCGCTCACAGAACAGGCCATGGATCGGCCGCCCACATGCCAGTAGTAAGACGGGTCTTTGCTGTGTTCGAATCTGTGACGGGGGCTGCCATGCAGAGCGCCCTGGACGGCCTCGCCATGCGTCAGCGTGCCATCGCCAACAACATCGCGAACGTGAATACCCCCGGCTACCACGCGCAGCGCGTCCAATTCGAGGATGCACTCGCCACATCGGTGGCCCGCGGGAACGGCAGCGCCAGCGCCACGATGGAACGCTCGCTGGAGCCCACCCGGCTGGACGGCAGCAACGTCAACCTGGACACCGAGACGCTCTCCAACATTGAAACCGTGCTGCGCTACCAGTTTGCCGCCCGAGCCGCCGAGAGTCCTTTCAGCGGCGTCCGCACGGCGATGAGGACCAACTGATGACTTTCGACGCCATTGGAATCGCCGGCACCGGCCTGACCGTCCACCGCAAGTGGCTGGACGCCGTCTCCGACAACCTCGCCAACGCGAACAACGCCACCAGCACCGACGGCGCGGCCTTCCAGGCCCGCTACGTGATCGCCCAGGAAGGCCAGGGCGTCTCCGGCGTGTACGTCGCCGGCGCCGAATTCGGCGAGGCCGAGGGCCGCATGGTCCACGAGCCCGACCACCCGCTGGCAGATGAGGACGGCTACGTCCGCTACCCAGACATCGACCTGTCCCAGCAGATGGGCAACCTGATCCTGGCCCAGCGCGGCTACCAGGCCAACGCGGCCGTGGTGGACCGGGCGAAGACGACCTACGAGGCCGCCCTCCAGATTGGACGCAACTGATGCCGCTCTCTTCCATTCCGCCGATCCAGGGCGTCGCAGGCACCGGTTACCTGCCGGCCGCAGAAGCTCCGCAGGCCACCAACGGCGTTGGCTTTGCCACCTCCCTGACCGGTGCCATCGACAACCTGCAGCAACTGCAGTCAACCTCCAATGAACTGGCCATCCAGGCCGTTACCGGCGACCTGAACGACATCCACAACGCGACCCTGGCCTCCACCCGCGCCGCCGTGACGCTGGAACTCGTGGCCGCCGTCCGGAACAAGGGCGTTGACGCCTTCAACGAGATCATGAGGATGCAGGCCTGATGCCCGGAAAGGTCTCCTCCTGGTTCTCGCGGCTGGGCAAAACCATCAGCGAGTTCACCGTTGCCCAGCGCACCATCGCGATCATCGGCATCGCCGTCGTCGTGCTTGGCATTGCCGCCCTGACGACGTGGGCATCCAAGCCCTCCTACACCCCGCTGTTCTCCGGGTTGGCCGCGGCCGACGCCAACACCATCGTGGAGCAGCTGCGCACCGACGGCGTGCCGTACGAATTGACCAACGGCGGCGGGACCATCCTGGTGCCGGAAGACAAGGTCTACGACCAGCGGCTCAAGGCCGCCGCGGCCGGCCTGCCGAGCTCGTCCACCGGCGGATACTCGCTGCTGGACGACATGGGCGTGACGTCCTCCGAGTTCCAGCAGTCGGTCACCTACAAGCGGGCCCTGGAAGGCGAACTGGCCTCCACCATCGAGGCGCTCGACGGCGTCAAGACCGCCTCCGTGCGGCTGGCCATCCCGGAGGAGACGGTCTTCGTCTCCGAGAAGGGCGAGGCCACCGCGTCCGTGTTCGTGGACACCCAAAAGACCACCCTGTCCGCCGACAAGGTCCAGGCCATCGTCCACCTGACCTCCGCCTCGATCGACGGCATGAAGCCGGAAAACGTCGCCGTCATCGACGCCGCCGGCACCGTGCTCTCCGCCGTGGGCGTGGGCGCCACCGGCTCCGCGGACAAGCAGGCCTCCGACTACGAGGAGCGCGTGCGCGCCTCGGTGCAGAGCATGCTGGACCGCGTGGTCGGGCCGGGCAATTCCTCCGTGGTGGTTGCCGCGGACATGAACTACGAGTCCGCCGAGCGTGTGGAAGAAACCTTCACGACGCCGGACGGCGCGCCGGCGCTGAGCGAGTCCGCGCAGACCGAAGAGTACGAGGGAACCGGCGGGGGAGCGGCCGGCGTGCTGGGCCCGGACAACATCGCCGTACCGGGCAACGCCGGCGGCGACGGGACCTTCACCTCCGAGTCCGAGACGAAGAACAATGCCCTGAACAAGGTGACCGAGACCCGCGCCATCCCGGCCGGGGCGATCAACCGCCAGACCGTGTCCGTGGCCTTGGACGCCGACGCCGCCGGGGCCCTCAACGTGGCCAACATCGAGGACCTGGTGACCACCGCCGCCGGCATCAACGCCGACCGCGGGGACGAGGTCACGGTCGAACTCGTGCCGTTCAACACCGCCGGCGCGCAGGAGGA
>NZ_JBNHGL010000053.1:0-16400 GCF_059091245.1 Arthrobacter sp. Y3225116 | reverse complement strand
CATCACGCCCGACCCCGGGGCCGCCGTCGCGCTGCCCGCCTACACGGCGGGCGATTCCGTCGCCACCCGGACCGCGTTCGGCGAGGCTCTGGCCGCTCTCGCCGCCCGGCCCGAGGTGGTGGTCCTGGACGGCGAGGTGGGCAACTCCACCAAGGCCGGGGAGTTCAGCAAGGCCGCGCCCGAGCGTTTCTTCGAAATGTTCATCTCCGAACAGCAGATGGTGGCGGCGGCGGCCGGGCTCTCCGTGCGCGGGTATGTGCCGTTTGCCGCCAGTTTTGCGGCGTTCCTCGTCTCCCGCGGTTACGACTTCATCCGGATGGCCGGGGTATCCGAGGTGGACATCCGCCTGGTCGGCACCCATGCCGGCGTCGAAATCGGCCAGGACGGGCCGTCGCAGATGGCGCTGGAGGACCTGGCCGCGATGCGGGCGATCCACACCTCGACCGTCCTCTACCCCGCCGACGCGCCCTCGACCGCCGGTTTGGTCCGCGCCATGGCGGACACTTCCGGCATCTGCTACCTCCGGGCCACGCGGGGCGACTACCCCGTGCTGTACGGGGAGGGCGAAGAATTCCCCATCGGCGGGGCGAAGGTGCACCGGGCGACGGACGACGACGCCGTCACCCTCGTCGGAGCGGGCGTCACCCTGCACGAGTGCCTGGCCGCGTCCGCCCAGCTGGCCGACGACGGCATCGGCGCGCGGGTGGTCGATCTCTATTCGATCAAGCCCATCGACCACCAGACGCTGCTGTCGGCGTGCCGGGCCACGGGCGGCCGGATCATCACGGTGGAGGACCACTATCCCGAAGGCGGGCTCGGTTCGGCCGTCGCCGATTCCCTGACCCAGGCGCGGGTACCGGACCTCAGACTGGTCCGGCTGGCCGTGGAAGGCTTGCCGACGTCCGGTGCGCCACGGGACCTGCTGGACGCGGCGGGCATCTCGGCGCGGCATATAGCCGCGGCCGCGCGCCAACTGGTCCGGGAGTAGTCCGGCTCCGCGGGCCTTAGTCCTGCGCCTGCAGGAAGGACTCGGCCCCGCCCACGTATTCCGTGTGCCCGGAGGGGACGTCGGCGGTGACCATCTTGGCCACTTCCGCGCCGAATTCTTCCACCGAGTAGAGTTTGCCGGCCTCCGCGCGGCGGGCCTCGATCGCGCCGGGGCGGGCACGGTCCAACAGGGTCGCGGTCACCGTGCCTTCGATCATGTCGCCGGATACGACCACCAGCGAGATGCCCTTGGCGTCCAGTTCCGGCAGCAGTTCGCGCAGAGCGTCTTCGCCGGCGCGCTTGCTCAGGGCCACCGGCTCGTACTCCGGCATGGTCGGCACGGTACGGATGAAGTGGGCCTGGTGGCTGGTGACGAACACGACCCGGGAGCCGGCCGGCATCGCCTCGGCCGCGGCCTTGAGCATGTTTACCTGCGCGTCGCGGTTCAGGCGCAGGGCATAGTCCTCGCCCATGCTGGACTCCATGCCGCCCGACGCGTTGAGCACCAGCACATTGACGCCGCCGAAGTTCTGCCGGGCGGCCTCGACCAGTGCGTCGGCGCCCTCTGCCGCGGTGAGGTCGGCGGCAACGGCGATGGCGCGGCCGCCGGCTTCTTCGATCTGGGCCACGACCTTGTTCGCGCGGGGTGCCTTCTGGCGGTAGTTGACCACCACCGACGCTCCCTCGGCGGCCAGGAGCTTGGCCACCTCGGCGCCGATACCGCGCGATGATCCCGTTACGATTGCTGCTTTGCCGTCCAGTGCGCCCATGGCTGCTCCTCGAGGTTTTCAGTGGTGGTCCGGCCGGGCGCGTTGTAGGAAACGCCCAACCGGAAAAGGCTTCGGGTTCCATCTTGCCAGTCCCCGAAGCCTTATCCGTTGTCGAGAGCCGACAAAACGCGGCCCGAACACCTGCCTGAGTTGCCTAGTGGCCCATTCCCAATCCGCCGTCCACCGGGATGACCGCGCCGGAGATGTAGGCGGCTTCGTCGCTGGCTATCCAGCGGACCACCTTCGCGACTTCTTCGGGTTCGGCGAAGCGGCCGGCCGGGATGGACGCCAGGTAGTTCTTCTGCGTGTCCTCCGGCAGCACGGCCGTCATTTCCGTGTTGACGAAGCCCGGGGCCACCACGTTGGCGGTGATGTTGCGCGATCCGAGCTCGCGGGTCAGCGAACGGGCGATGCCCACCAGGCCGGCCTTGGACGCGGCATAGTTGATCTGGCCGGGCGACCCGTAGAGGCCCACCACCGAGGAGATCAGCACCACGCGGCCCTTCCGCAGCCGGATCATGCCCTTGGAGGCCCGCTTGATCACCCTGAACGCGCCGGAAAGGTTGGTATCCACCACGCTGGTGAAGTCTTCTTCGCTCATCCGCAGCAGCAGCATGTCGCGGGTAACGCCGGCGTTGGCGACCAGGACCTCCACAGGACCGTGGGCAGCCTCGACCTCGGTGAAGGCGGCGTCCACGGACGCGGCATCGGTCACATCGGCCTTCACGCCCAGGAGTCCGTCGGGAACCTCGCCGCTGCGGTAGGTGATCGCCACCTTGTCCCCGTTCGCTTCGAAGGCCCGGGCAATCGCCAGCCCGATTCCCCTGTTGCCGCCGGTGACCAGCACGCTGCGGCCGGACTGCTCGTCGTTGCTCACTCTTACCTCCATCAAGCTGCTCTTTTCCTATGGAATCCTAGCCCGGGATATCCCCCCGCCGGTCATCGTCGCGCGGCTTTAGACATTCCGGCCATCGTGGGAGAATTGATACAGCCCTAATGGAGTGTGATGAGCAAGCAGCCCGACGAGAAGCCGGAAGTCCTGAGCATTACGGACGTCCCCGAAAGCCATACCGATGAAATGCACCGGCGCATGGTCCAGTACACGCTCGCCATGGGTATCCGGCTGGCCTGTTTGCTGCTCTTCTTCTTCATCGACAGCTGGGTCCGCTGGTTCTTCGTCGGCGGCGCCGTCTTCCTGCCGTGGATCGCCGTGATCATCGCGAACGGCGGCAGCGACAAATCGAACCTGCAGCACAGCACCGCCCTGCTGGACCAGGCGCCGCAGCCGGAGTTGGAGGCACCCTCCACCCGGACGGGAGACGCAGGGGCCGACCAGGACGAAGTCCTGACCGGGGAACTTATCGACGACGCCGGGCCGGGACCGGACGGCAGCCCCGGCCCGTCTTCCCCGCCCGCGCCTCCCGCCTCCGCCGGGTACGGGTCCGAGCCTGAGTCGCGCCCGGGCCGGGCAGCGGCCGACGGGCCCGCCGCTGCTGACGCTGCCGCGCAGGAGGATTCCCGCGCCGACGACCGGCCGGCCGAATTCACCGGAAACCTGAGCCCCGTCACCAAACGGCGCCGGTGGAGGGCGGCCGCGTGAACCTCCTGGACCAACTCGGCGGCGGGGTCGCGGCCGACTCCCCCGTCTGTTCGCGGAAGGGCTGCCGCCAGGCCGCGCAGTGGCAGCTGCTGTGGAACAACCCGAAAATCCATACCCCCGAGCGCCGCAAAATCTGGCTGGCGTGCGGCGGACACCGGGAGTGGCTGCAGGACTATCTCATCCAGCGCAGCCTCTGGCGCGAAACGCTCCCCTTGGAAGGTGCCTGAATGTCCTACCGATTCCTGCTCAGCGGCAAGTGGCTGGGCTGGCTGCTGATCGTTGCCCTGCTGGCCGCGGTGTGCGTGCTGCTGGGCAACTGGCAGATGGACCGCCGGGACCAGGCCCGCGACGTCATCGCAGCGGTGGAGAACAATTACGACGCCGATCCGGTGCCGTTCAGCGAGGTGCCGGACATCTTCGCCAGCGCCGATGACGCGGTGGAGTGGACGCCGGTGGTCCTCTCCGGCGAGTACGACGACGCCGGGCAGCGGATCGTGCGCAACCGCCCGCTGAACGGCCGGCCGGGCTACGAGGTACTTGTCCCGCTGCGCCTCGAGGACGGCAGCGCCGTGGTGATCAACCGGGGCTGGCTCCCGATCGGCAACAACCAGGCCGGCCATCCGGACACCATTCCCGCCGCCCCGAAAGGCGACGTCACCGTCGTCGCGCGCGTCAAGCCAGGCGAAGGCCCGGTCAGCCGCGGGGCCCCGGACGGCCAGCTCGCGTCCATTCACCTGGACGCCTATGCCGCGGAGCTGGGCTACCCGGTGCATACGGGCAGCTACGGCCTGATGGCGGCGGAATCCCCCGCCGCTGCCGTGCAGCCCGTGCAGATCCCCAAACCGGCCATCGACGAAGGACCGCACCTGTCGTACTCCATGCAGTGGTACGCCTTCGGCGTGCTGCTGTTTGTCGGCTACGGCTATGCCGCCCGCCAGCAGGCGCACCAAAGCCGGTACGCGGAGGAAGAGGAGGCGCTGAGCGGATACCACCAGGCCAATCCGGCGCCGCGCGCCGCTGCCCCGAAACGCCGGAGCAAGCGGCCGACGGCCGAAGAAGAGGAAGACGCCCTGCTGGACGCCCAGGGGTTCCGCACCGACGGCACCCTGCTCAGCCGCGAGGATTGAACTGGAGCGCCGTCTATAACCGAAATTGCACGGCGCTTAGCGGTCGCAGCTACCCGGCCTTCGCAAGCTCAGACCGGGTCCCTCGCTGCTCCCTTGCGCTCGTTCCTCGCTCGGCGATGCGCGCCTTGGCAATTCCGATTGCGACGGCGCTGCGGCCGGAATCAGGCCAGGGTGACCAGGTCCAGGTAGTCCTCGTTCCAGAGGTCTTCGACGCCGTCCGGCAGCAGCACGACGCGCTCCGGGTTCAGGGCCTCCACCGCCCCTTCGTCGTGGCTCACCATGACAACGGCGCCGCTGTAGTTGCGCAGTGCGCCCAGGATTTCCGCCCGGCTGGCGGGGTCCAGGTTGTTGGTCGGCTCATCCAGCAGCAGCACATTGGCCGACGACGCGACGATGGTGGCCAGGGCGAGCCGGGTCTTTTCGCCACCGGACAGTACGCCTGCAGGCTTGTTCACGTCGTCCCCGGAGAACAGGAAGGAACCGAGGATGTTCCGCACCTCTGCATCCTGCAGGTCGGGGGCGGCCGTGCGCATGTTCTCCAGCACGGTCCGGTCCACGTCCAGGGTTTCGTGTTCCTGGGCGTAGTAGCCGATCTTCAGTCCGTGGCCGGGCAGCACATCGCCGGTGTCGGGGGTGTCCACTCCGGCCAGCATGCGCAGCAGCGTGGTTTTGCCGGCGCCGTTCAGGCCCAGGATCACCACGCGGGAACCGCGGTCTATGGCCAGGTCCACATCGGTGAAGATCTCCAACGAGCCGTAGGACTTGCTCAGGCCTTCGGCGGTGAGCGGAGTCTTGCCGCAGGGTGCGGGATCGGGGAAGCGCAGCGCCGCCACCTTGTCCTGTGCGCGCACCTCGTCCAGGCCGCTGAGCAGGCGTTCGGCGCGCTTGGCCATGTTCTGGGCCGCTACCGCCTTGGTGGCCTTGGCGCGCATCTTGTTCGCCTGGTCCATGAGGACCTGGGCCTTCTTTTCGGCGTTGGCGCGCTCACGTTTACGGGCCCGCTCGTCGGTCTCGCGCTGGGACAGGTAGCGCTTCCAGTTCATGTTGTAGATGTCGATGGTGGCGCGGTTGGCGTCCAGGTGGAAGACCTTGTTGACGGTCGCTTCCAGCAGCCCGGTGTCGTGGCTGATCACGATCAGCCCGCCCTGGTGGTTTTTCAGGAACTCGCGCAGCCAGCTGATCGAGTCGGCGTCGAGGTGGTTGGTCGGCTCGTCGAGGAGCATGGTGTCGGCACCGGAATACAGAATCCTGGCCAGCTCTACGCGGCGGCGCTGGCCGCCGGACAGCGTCCGCAGGGGCTGGTTCAGGATCCGCTCCGGCAGGGCCAGGTTGGAGGAGATGGCGGCTGCCTCGGCCTCGGCCGCGTAACCGCCGCCGGAGATGAATTCGGCCTCCAGCCGGTCGTAGCGGCGCATCGCCTTGGCCTGGACGTCGGCATCGGTGCTGGCCATCTCCGACTGCGCTTCCCGCAGCTTGCGGGTCACCACGTCGAGGCCCCGCACCGAGAGGATCCGGTCGCGGGCCAGCTGTTCCATGTCGGGGGTCCGCGGATCCTGGGGCAGGTAACCGATCTCACCGGTGCGCACCACGGTCCCGGCGGCAGGCATGCCTTCTCCGGCGAGGACGCGGGTCAGCGTGGTCTTGCCGGCGCCGTTGCGGCCCACCAGCCCCACCTTGTCGCCCTTGTCCACACGGAAGGACACCGCCTCCATGAGCAGACGGGCCCCGGCACGCAGCTCAAGATCGTTGACGGTAATCACAGTGGAAGCCTTTCGAAGGGGTGCGGGAGGGATGCCCGGGCGCCGTCCAGACGGGACGGGCGGAAATCAACCTTTCCAGTCTACCGGCAACCCACGCCGTCCCCACCCCTCCGCCCCGCTCTGATCGGACGGTTATCCTTGGCGAATGAGTTTCTCCCGCGGCTCCCGGTTGGATACGTCACAGGTCCAGGACCGTCGCGGCGGCCTGGGCGGCAAGATCGCCATCGGCGGCGGCGGCCTTTTGGTCCTCATTGCCAGCCTCCTGGGCGTTCCGCCCGAAGTGCTGGAAGGGTTCGGCCTGGGCGCCGGCCAGGAACAGCAGCAGCCGGGTGGTCCGGCCCTGCAGGAAGAGTGCCGCACCGGCGCCGACGCCAACGAGCGCACCGACTGCCGCATCGTGGGGACCGTCAACAGCCTCAACGATTTCTGGGCCGGCTACCTCCCCCGCTACAACATGCAGTACCCGGCCCCGCAGACCGTCCTGTTCGACGGCGGCGTCAGCACCGGCTGCGGCAGGGCCAGCAGCGCCGTGGGCCCGTTTTACTGTCCATCCGACCAGACCGCGTACTTTGACACCTCCTTCTTCACCGAGCTGACCACCCGCTTTGGCGCCAGCGGCGGGCCGCTGGCCGAGGAGTATGTGGTGGCGCACGAGTTCGGGCACCACATCCAAAACCTGACCGGGGCCATCGGCTACGCCCGGCAGGATCCCCAGGGTCCCGAGTCCGGTGCAGTCCGGGTGGAGCTGCAGGCTGACTGCTATGCCGGGGTGTGGGCAGGCAACGCCACCGAGCAGATCGACGAAAGGACCGGGCAGCCCTTCATGCAGCCGCTGACCCAGCGGGACCTGCAGGACGCACTCTCCGCCGCGGCTGCCGTGGGCGACGACCGCATCCAGCAAGCTGCCGCGGGGCAGGTCAACCCCCACACCTGGACGCATGGCTCCAGCGAGCAGCGGCAGCGCTGGTTCCTGCACGGCTACCAAACCGGCGACGCCGGCCGGTGCGACACCTTTTTGGCCCCGGACCTCGACCGCCCCGCCTGACGCGGGTTCGAAGGCTACAGGTCCCGGACCCAGCCCGCGAAAGCTACAGGTCCCGTGGGTCCACCGGGTCCGACTCCCGGATGCCGCCCGCGGCAAACGGCGGTGCACCCCCGGAGGTCCCGGCCCGGCCGTCGCCGGGATCCCCGGGGCCGAATCCCGGAAGATAACCGTCGGGCTCGCGGCCCATCGTCGTGTCCAGCAACAGGAAGACCATGCCCGCCCCCAGCCAGACCAGGATCAGGCCGATGCCTGTCATCAGCAGCTCCCCCAGCCCCGCCGTCCCGGGGCTGTACGGCAGCCAGCCCGTCACGGCACCCCTGATGCCCGTCCAGAGCAGCCAGAAACCCGGGAAGGCCAGCCCGACCGTCACGGCGCCGGCGCCGATGCGGGGCCGCGGACCGAAGATCAGCCAGCCGGTCAGGACGACGACGGGCAGCACGTAATGCAGGAGCCGGTCCGCCATCACTCCGGCCGCGGTGAGCCCGGCGGTTTCGGGAAAACCGCGGAACGGGGTGAACTGGGCCAGGAAGACCAGCAGCATGGCCGCCAGGGTGGCGGTCCGGGCGGCCCGCCAGAGCCGTCCCCCGGCCATGGTCGAATCCATCAGCAGCGTCAGGCTCACCACAAAGACCAGCAGCGCGGCCTGCACTCCCGGGGCACTGGCGTAGTTCCACCAGGCATGCGGGGCGGCGGCGGCATAGCCGGGCGCCGTCGGCACGGCCGTGATTCCGACGGCGAGGCCCACGACGGCCAGCAGCGCGGTCAACCCGTGGTAGGCGGCGGCGACGTGGACCTCGTCATAGCGTCCCCGCCGTCGCTTTGATGCCGCACTCGACGCACTCATGACCCGATCCTAGCCCGCGGGACGGTGTCAAGACAGGAGCGGACCGGCCACCCGAAGGTGACCGGTCCGCCGTCGATTCGTCGAATCAGATATTAAAGCCGAGGGCGCGCATCTGGTCGCGGCCGTCGTCGGTGATCCGTTCCGGACCCCACGGCGGCATCCATACCCAGTTGAGGCGCCACTCGTCCACCACGCCGTCCAGCGCCTGGCCGGTCTGCTCCTCGAGGACGTCGGTGAGCGGGCAGGCGGCGGTGGTCAGCGTCATGTCGATGAGCAGGGCACCGTCGTCGGCGTACTTCAGCCCGTACAGCAGGCCGAGGTCCACGATGTTGACGCCCAGCTCAGGGTCGATGACGTCCTTGAGCGCTTCCTCGACGTCCTCCAGGGACGTCTGCGGGGCATTGGCTTCGGTCATGATCAGGCCTTCGCTGCTGTCAGGTAGCGGTCGTAGCCCTCTTCTTCGAGACGGTCGGCCAGCTCGGGGCCGCCCTCTTCGGCGATGTGGCCATCCACGAAGACGTGCACGAAGTCGGGCTTGATGTAGCGCAGGATGCGCGTGTAGTGGGTGATGAGCAGGGTGCCCATCGCGCCGCCGGCATGCACGCGGTTGTGGCCTTCGGAGACCACCTTGAGCGCATCCACGTCCAGGCCGGAGTCGGTTTCGTCCATGATGGCGAACTTGGGCTTGAAGAGTTCGAGCTGGAGGATCTCCACGCGCTTCTTCTCGCCGCCGGAGAAGCCCTCGTTCACGTTGCGCTGGGCGAAGTCGGCGTCGATGCGCAGCTGGCTCATCGCTTCCTTGACGTCCTTGGTCCAGGTACGCAGCTTCGGGGCCTCGCCGTCGAGTGCGGTCTTGGCGGTGCGCAGGAAGTTGGTCATGGTCACGCCGGGTACCTCGACCGGGTACTGCATGGCCAGGAACAGGCCGGCGCGGGCGCGCTCGTCCACGCTCATGGCCAGCACGTCTTCGCCGTCCATGGTGATGGAGCCGGAGTCGACGTTGTAGCGCGGGTGGCCGGCGATGGTGGCCGCCAGGGTGGACTTGCCGGAACCGTTTGGGCCCATGATGGCGTGGATTTCGCCGGTGTTGATCGTCAGGGACACGCCCTTGAGGATCTGCTTGCTGCCCTGCTCGGTGTCAATGCTGACGTGCAGGTCCTTGATTTCAAGAGTAGACATCTGTCTGCTTTCTCCTTTGCGCCCGGTGCGGGCGGGCGCCGTTCACGTGATGGAAGTTTTTAGTTGAGGTCCGGGGCAGGAGCCCCGTTGAGGACGGTCGTGACGTCCACGTAGACGCTGTCGCCGTCGAGCGCCAGCGCGAACACCGGGACGGGTTCGAACGCCGGCAGGCTCAGCGGCTCGCCGGTGCGCAAATCGAACTGGGAACCGTGGCCCCAGCATTCGATCGCGCAGCCTTCGACGTCGCCTTCGGAGAGGGAAACGTCCGCGTGCGAACAGGTGTCTCCGATGGCGTGGAGTTCGCCCTCGGAGTCCCTGACGATGGCTACCGGGTAGTCATCGATCAGGATGCGCACTGCCTGGTTGACCTGGATGTCAGAGGCTTGGCACACCAGTTCGCCGCGCGGAGTCCCGCTCATCAGAGGTTGCCCGCCTCGAGTTCCCGCTCGAGTGCCGCGTTGAGGCGCTCTTCGAGGGCGGGCACCCGGATCTGCTGAATGACCTCGTTGAGGAACCCGCGGACCACCAGGCGGCGGGCGACGTCCTGCGGGATGCCGCGTGCCATCAGGTAGAACAGGTGCTCGTCGTCGAAGCGGCCGGTGGTGCTGGCGTGGCCGGCGCCTTCGATCAGGCCGGTCTCGATTTCGAGGTTCGGCACCGAGTCGGCGCGCGCGCCGTCGGTCAGCACCAGGTTCCGGTTTGCCTCGTAGCTGTCGGTGCCCTCGGCTTCCTTGCGGATCAGCACGTCGCCCACCCAGACGGTGTGCGCGTTCTTGCCCTGCAGGGCGCCCTTGTACAGCACCCGCGACTTGCAGTTCGGGACCGCGTGGTCCACGAACAGGCGGTGCTCAAGGTGCTGTCCGGCGTCGGCGAAGTACAGGCCGTACATTTCCACGTCGCCGCCGGTGGCGGTGAACCGGGTGGACGGCGTGACGCGGACCAGGTCGCCGCCCAGGCTCACGGTCACGTGCTTGAACTTCGCGTCACGGCCCACGCGGGCTTGCTGCGAGGAGGCGTGAACGGCGTCGTCGGCCCATTCCTGCACCGAGACCACGGTGAGGTCGGCGCCGTCCTGCACGTCGATCTCCACGTTCTGCGAGACCGTGGCGCTGCCCTTGTGGTCCAGCACGACGACGGCCTTGGAGAACTTTTCGGCCACGATGACCAGGTGCTGTGCGGAAAGCTCGGTGCTGTTGCCTTCCACCACCACGGCGACGCCGGAGTCCAGCTGGGCCTCGGCCGGGATGGTCACCACTGTCGCTTCGCTGAAGGCCTCCCAGGCCGCGGCCGAGACGCGGTCCTCGGGGATGCCCGCGACGCCGATGCGGGCATCGGCCCGGCCCACGGTCTCGACCAGGACGCCGGCCGGCAGCTCGGCGCCTTCGGGACCGGTAACGGTGACCGCCGGGGCGGTACCGGTCAGCGCGTCGCTCTGCAGGCCGCGCAGGCGCTTGAGCGGGGTGAACCGCCAGTCTTCCTCGCGTCCCGTCAGCGTGCCGAAGTCTTCGGCCTTGTACGAGGTCAGGCGGCCGGCGCGGGAGCTGTCCGGAACGCCGACGCCGCCTCCGTGGCTGTGGCTCTTGGCGCTGTCGCCGGCCAGCGGGCCGGCGGCGGCGTTGGCCGGGGAGAGATTTTCGCCTTCCTCCGTGAATCCGTCGATGGCCGGAGCACCGATACGTGCCTTCTCAGTGATCTCAGTCATTAACCTACGGATCCTTCCATCTGCAGTTCAATCAAGCGGTTCAGCTCGAGGGCGTATTCCATCGGCAGCTCGCGGGCGATCGGTTCGATGAAGCCGCGCACGATCATCGCCATGGCTTCGTCTTCGGCCATGCCGCGCGTCATCAGGTAGAACAGCTGCTCTTCGCTGACCCGGGACACGGTCGCCTCGTGGCCCATGGTGACGTCGTCCTCGCGGACGTCGATGTACGGGTACGTGTCCGAGCGCGAGATGGTGTCCACCAGCAGGGCGTCGCAGACCACGCTGTTCTTCGTGTTCTTCGCGCCCTCGCGCACCTGGACCAGGCCGCGGTAGGCCGAGCGGCCGCCGCCGCGGGCCACGGACTTGGCCACGATGGCGCTGGACGTGTTCGGCGCAATGTGGACCATCTTCGAGCCGGTGTCCTGGTGCTGGCCCGCGCCGGCGAAGGCGATGGACAGCGTTTCGCCCTTGGCGTGCTCACCGGTGAGGTAGACCGCCGGGTACTTCATGGTGACCTTGGAGCCGATGTTGCCGTCGACCCACTCCATGGTGGCGCCCTCGTGGGCGATGGCCCGCTTGGTCACCAGGTTGTACACGTTGTTCGACCAGTTCTGAATCGTCGTGTACCGGACGCGCGCGCCCTTCTTCACGATGATCTCGACGACGGCGGAGTGCAGCGAGTCCGAGCTGTAGATCGGCGCCGTGCAGCCCTCGATGTAATGCACGTAGGAGTCTTCGTCGGCGATGATCAGCGTGCGCTCGAACTGGCCCATGTTCTCGGTGTTGATCCGGAAGTAGGCCTGCAGCGGGATATCGACGTGGACGCCCTTGGGGACGTAGACGAAGGAGCCACCGGACCAGACGGCGGTGTTCAGCGAGGCGAACTTGTTGTCGCCCACCGGGATGACCGAGCCGAAGTACTCCTGGAAGATCTCCGGGTGTTCCTTCAGGCCGGTGTCGGTGTCCAGGAAGATCACGCCCTGGGCTTCCAGGTCTTCGCGCAGCTGGTGGTAGACGACCTCGGACTCGTACTGGGCGGCGACGCCGGAAACCAGGCGCTCACGCTCGGCCTCGGGGATGCCCAGCTTTTCGTAGGTGACCCGGATGTCCTCGGGCAGGTCCTCCCACGTCTTGGCCTGCTTCTCCGTGGACCGGACAAAGTACTTGATGTTGTCGAAGTCGATGCCGGACAGGTCGGCGCCCCAAGTGGGCATCGGCTTGCGGTCGAAGTACTTCAAGCCCTTCAAACGCAGGTCCAGCATCCACTGCGGCTCGCCCTTCTTGGCCGAGATGTCGCGGACCACTTCTTCATTCAGGCCGCGGCGGGCGTTGGCGCCGGCGGTGTCGGCGTCGGACCAGCCGTATTCGTAGGTTCCGATGCCATGCAGCTCGGGGTTCTTTTCCAGGATTTCGGAAATGGTGGTGTCGGCTACGTCGGTCGTCCCGACCGCGTTCCTCATGCTCTGATCCACTTGGTCCGTCATCACGGCCTCTCTTGCAGATTGATGGATACTCGTCTCGTGCCTGTCGCCGGTTCGACGGGTCGAACCGCAGACCTTGTTCGACCCACCGGGATGTGGGTCGTACACACATGTCCCCCGCTGGCCAGCGTGGACAGTCGCCTGACATCCACCCCTAGCAGCCGGGAAAAAACTTCGGTTTCGCTGTCGCAGAAGTCCGGGAAATCCGCTGCCAGCTGCTGCACCGGGCAGTGCCCCTGGCACAGCTGCACGGCCAGCATGGTGCTGTGCGGCGCCTGGGTTCCCACCACGTTGGTGGACCCGACGAAGCCGTCGGCGCTCAGCGCCTCCGCCAGCGCCTTGGCCCGCTCTTCGATTCCGGGCCCTGCGGCCTCTACCACCGGGCGGTAGCGTTCTTCCATGTCCCGGTAGCGGTTCCGCGCGAACTCGGCGACCGCCTCGCGGCCGGCGGCCTCGCCCAGGGCCGCCAATGCGGTACGCGCAATATCCAGGTAGTCGTTGCCGAGCCGGGTCTGGCCCTGCCGGCTCAGCACGTACTTGCGGGCCGGGCGGCCGGCACCGCTGGCCGAATTCGCGGTGAGCTTGACCTCGATCAGGCCCTTGCGGGACAGGGCGTCCAGATGGCGCCGCACGGCGGCGGGAGTGAAGCCCAGTATCTCGCCGAGCCCGGCGGCGCTGACGGGTCCGTGTTCCAAAACGGCATTCAACACCCGGTCCCGGGTCCGCTCCTCGGACTCCGGTGCCTGGGCACGCAAAGAAGCACTACTGGTCATGGAATACACAACACAATCATGACGTATTCTATTCCGCGCTACCAGTAAGGCAGGCCTTAGCGGAGCGTGCTCTGCGTCGACCGCTCTACGTCCCGTAGAATGTTCGGGTGCCTACCTCCGAACCCTGCCTGGATATCCAGGGACTCGTGAAAGATCTGGGACCGGTGGAGGCCCTGGACAACAAGATGATCCGCGTGATCGACGGGGTCCACCTGCGCGCCTATCCCGGGCAGGTCACGGCACTGCTCGGGCCCAACGGCGCGGGCAAGACCACCACCTTAGCCTGCGCGCAGGGCCTGATGCGCCCCAACGGCGGGACGGTCCGCCTGCTCGGCCAGGACCCCTACCAGGCGGGAGCCGAGCTGCGCAGCCGGGTCGGCGTCATGCTGCAGGAAGGCGGCCTGCCGCAGGCCATCCGGCCGCTGGCCCTGCTCCAGCACGTTGCCGGGATGTACCAGGACCCCCGCAGCGTGGACGAACTGGCGGAGCGGCTGGGCATCAACGGTTTCGCCAACACACCCATCCGCAGGCTCTCCGGCGGGCAGAAACAGCGGGTCGCGCTGGCCGCCGCCCTGGTCGGCGATCCGGAGGTCCTCTTCCTGGACGAACCGAGCGCCGGCCTGGATCCGCAGTCCCGGGCCGTGGTGTTCGAGCTAATCCAGGAACTCCGGGCCGAGGGCCTGGCCATCATCCTCACCACGCATCTCATGGACGACGCCCAGCGGCTGGCCGACTACGTCTTCATCATCGATGCCGGCAGGACCGTGGTGCACGGCACGGTGGCCGAACTCACGGCGGCCACGGATGAGAGCGCCGGCGTCGAACGCCTGCTGACCTTCGATGCCGCTCCGGGCCTGTCCTTCGCCCTGCCCGAGCCGTTCACCGCCGTCGAGAACGTTCCCGGCCGCTACATGGTGGCCGGCCACATCACCCCCGCGGTGCTGGCCGCCCTGGCGGCGGAGTGGGCGGCCCACAATGTCATGCCGGCGTCCATCCACATGGCACCGCGGTCACTGGAAGATGTCTTCCTCGATATTTCCGGGAAGGACCTGCGATGAGCGCGCCCGCCGCCTTGATCCGCCGGATCGCCCTGCAGGGCCGCTACGAGACGTTGGGCATGCTGCGCAACGGCGAGCAGTTGCTGATCGCCATCATCCTGCCGCTTCTGGCGCTCATCGGCCTGACCGTCACGCCGTTGCTGGACACCTTCACGGACAACAGGATCGCCATGGCCGCCCCGGGCGTCCTGGCCTTGTGCACGGTATCCACGGCCCTGACCGGCCAGGGAATCGCCACCGGCTTCGACCGCCGCTACGGCGTCCTGCGCTTCCTGTCCACCACCCCGTTGGGACAGAGCGGCCTGATCCTGGGAAAGATCCTCGCCGTGCTGGCCATCATGGTCATCCAAGTGGTGGTGGTGGGCGGGACAGCCCTCCTCTTCCTCGGATGGCAGCCCGCGCTCGGCGGCCTCCTGCCGGCGGCCGCGCAGCTGGTGCTCGGTGCCGCGGCTTTCACCTCGCTGGGCCTCCTGATCGCCGGTACCGTCCGGCCGGAAGCCACGCTGGCGATCACCAACCTGCTGTGGGTGCTGTTGGCCGCGGCCGGCGGTATCCTCTTTCCGGTGGCCAGTTGGCCCGACGTTTTCGAGCCGGCCGCCCACGTGCTGCCCTCGACCGCCTTGGGCGCCGCCCTGCGCAGCGCCCTGATCGACGCGCAGTTCAATCTCACCGCCTCAATCGTGCTGCTGGCCTGGACCGTAGTGGCCAGCCTTGCCGCCATCCGCTGGTTTAAATGGAGCTAAGTCAATGACCACCGCCACCCCGAAGTCCCGCGACCTCAAGGATCGGCTGCCCGTCTCGGTCACTCGAACCGTGCACGGGCT
Organism: Arthrobacter sp. Y3225116; assembly: GCF_059091245.1. NCBI lineage: Bacteria > Bacillati > Actinomycetota > Actinomycetes > Micrococcales > Micrococcaceae > Arthrobacter > Arthrobacter sp. Y3225116. The sequence goes on along the minus strand of NZ_JBNHGL010000053.1, from coordinate 1,250 downwards.
GGCCATCGCCTCGCTGGTATCGCAGATGGGCATCATCATCACCGGCGGCGCCGTGCGGTTGACCAAGTCCGGCCTGGGCTGCTCCGAGTGGCCCAACTGCGTGCCCGGTTCGATGACGCCGACGCCGGAGATGGGCATCCACGGGCTGATCGAGTTCGGCAACCGCACGCTAACGTTCATCCTGGTCATCATCGCCGTGGCCATGCTCGTGTCGCTGTGGCGGATGCGCCGTTCACACCGCACCCTGTTCGGCCTGGCGGTTGCCCTGCTGTGCGTCATTCCGGTGCAGGCCCTGATCGGCGGCATCACCGTATGGACGGACCTTAATCCGTGGGTGGTGAGCCTGCACTTCCTGGCCTCGGCGGCGCTGGTGGCCGTCGCCACGCTGCTGGTGAACCGCACCGGCATGTACCTGCGCGGCCGCTCCGCCGTGGCCGTCGCTCCGGTCCCGCGCATCCAGGCAACCCTGGGCTGGACCATCGCCGCTACCTCCGCTGCCTCCATCGTGCTGGGCACGATCGTGACCGGCACGGGCCCGCATGCCGGCGACGCCAGTGCCCCGCGGCACGACTTCAGCGCGGACCTGGTCACGCGGATCCACGTGGTGCCCGTCTACCTGCTGGTCGCGGCCATCGTCCTGGCGCTGGTGCTCGCCTACCGCCGCGACACCTCCGCGCAACTGCGTACCGCCCTTTGGTGGCTGGCCGCCGTGGTCGTGCTGCAAGGCGGCATCGGTTACCTCCAGCACTTCACCGGCCTGCCCGTCGGCCTCGTGCTGCTGCACATGCTCGGTTCCGCCCTGCTGACCGTCGCGGCCACGAACGTCTGGGACCGTTCGACGGGCAAGTTCCCGCTCTAGTCCCGCCGTTCCGGCGGGCAAGTTCCCGCTCCAGTCCGGCCGTTCAGGCGGGCAAGTTCCCGCTCCAATCCGGCCAGTCGGCGGCGCCGGCGCTACTGTCCGGCCGGCGCCCGGTGAGCCGGGCGGAACGCCTCGATCTCCTCGAGGAGGCGCGCGAGTTCGCGGCGGCTGCTCCCGGGCAACGGGTGCAGCGGCAGCCGCGGATCGCCCGCGTCGATCCCGGCGGCCCTCGCCAACGAGTAGAGATTGCTGAGCGGTCGCAACGACCCGAAATAGGCCATGAGCGGAGCCAACGCGGCCCGTGCCGCGGCCGCGGTTTCCTCATCGCCGGCCAGCACGGCGTCGCGCAGCACCCGGTAATGCGCCGGCAGCACGGCAATCGGCCCGCCGT
>NZ_JBNHGL010000052.1:0-16921 GCF_059091245.1 Arthrobacter sp. Y3225116 | reverse complement strand
ACATGCTACGCGTCCGCTATGTGGTTCCCAGACAACAACCCGTTGTCGTCCAGGGAACAAACAATTGAATACAGTTCCAAGCACAAGCTTGTAACCACCAGATTTGCCGCCAGGCAACCCCCCACCATAGGGTTCCGGGCGTGCACGAAGGGTTACGGCGGTCATAGCGTGGGGGAAACGCCCGGTCCCATTCCGAACCCGGAAGCTAAGGCCCACAGCGCCGATGGTACTGCACTCGGGAGGGTGTGGGAGAGTAGGTCGCCGCCGGACATTCTTTGAACACCGGGAAGGCCCCGCCAACGATGGCGGGGCCTTCCCGCGTTTAACCAGGATGCCGGTTCGTTAGTGGAGTCACAGTCCGGCGGCGGTTGTCTGCAACTGGCATAACAGTCCGCTGGACTAGAATGGATCGATGGTACGGGCGCGCCACAGATGACTGCGCCCACAACAAGACACGCATTTCATAGAGATTTTTGATGGCTGTGGTTGGCTGGTTCGACCTTGGCCCGCACTGAGAGGAGTTCCGGCATGGCTGATTTCCGGGGTCGTGAAGGACGAGACGACAGGGGTGCAGGCAGAGGCAACTTTGGCAACCGGTCGGGAGCCGAGCGCTCCGCCGAGGGCGGAGATAGAAAGCGCCCCGACAACCAGGACCGACGCAGCGGCGGTTCCGGTGGTGCGGGTGGTTTCCGTTCGCGGGATGACCGTCCTCGTCAGGATCGTGGTGAGCGTCGGGACTTTGGTGACCGGCCGCGTCAAGACCGTGGCGGCAGCGCGTCCGGCGGCGCCGGTGGTTTCCGTTCACGCGATGACCGTCCTCGTCAGGATCGTGGTGAGCGCCGCGACTTTGGTGACCGGCCGCGTCAAGACCGTGGCGGCAGCGCGTCCGGCGGCGCCGGTGGTTTCCGTTCACGCGATGACCGTCCCGGTCAGGACCGCGGCAGCGCGTCCGGTGGTGCGGGTGGTTTCCGTTCACGCGATGATCGGCCGCGTCAGGATCGTGGTGAGCGTCGGGACTTTGGTGACCGTCCCCGTCAGGACCGCGGCAGCGGCGGTTCCGGTGGTGCGGGTGGTTTCCGTTCACGCGATGACCGGCCGCGTCAGGATCGTGGTGAGCGTCGGGACTTTGGTGACCGTCCTCGTCAAGACCGTGGCAGCAGCGGCGGTTCCGGTGGTGCGGGTGGTTTCCGTTCACGCGATGACCGGCCGCGTCAAGACCGTGGTGAGCGTCGGGACTTTGGTGACCGGCCTCGTCAGGATCGTGGTGAGCGTCGGGACTTTGGTGATCGTCCTCGTCAGGACCGCGACCGCGGCGGTTCCGGTGGTGCGGGTGGTTTCCGTTCGCGCGATGACCGGCCTCGTCAGGATCGTGGTGAGCGTCGGGACTTTGGTGATCGTCCTCGTCAGGATCGTGGCAGCAGCGGCTCCGGTGGCGCGGGTGGTTTCCGTTCGCGTGACGATCGGCCGCGTCAGGATCGTGGTGAGCGTCGGGACTTTGGTGACCGGCCTCGTCAGGACCGCGGAGACCGTCCCCGCCAGGACGGCGGTGGCAGGTCGTTCGACCGCGCCGGCGGAGCACCTGATCACAATGCCGGAGACCTGCGCAGTTCCAACCGGGTCGACCGCCCGCGTTCACCGGAGATCGACCCCGACGTCACGGGTGCCGAGCTGGACCGTGTCACGCGCGCGCAGCTGCGGACCTTGGAATCCAAGAACGCTGAGTGGGTTGCCAAGCACTTGGTGATGGCCGGACGACTGCTGGACGAGGAACCGGAACTGGCCTTCCAGCACGCCTTGGCGGCCAGCCGCAGGGGCGGGCGCATGGCTCCGGTGCGAGAGGCCGTCGGCCTGACCGCATACGCGGCCGGTCACTACGGTGAAGCCCTCAGGGAGTTTCGCACCTTCCGTCGCATCAGCGGTTCCAATGAGCACCTGCCGATCATGGCCGACTGCGAACGTGGCCTCGGGCGGCCGGACAGGGCGCTGGAGCTGACGCGGTCAGAAGACGCCGCAACACTGGATACGGCGGGCAAGGTGGAACTGGCCATTGTGGCCTCCGGTGCCCGCTCCGATCTGGAGCAGTACGATGCGGCGGTTTCGGCCTTGGAGATTCCGCAACTGGACCGGAACAGGGCCTTCTCCTACAGCCCGCGGCTCTTCCGGGCGTATGCGGACGCCTTGGATGCCGCTAACCGCGGCGAGGAAGCACAGCAGTGGAGGCGCCAGGCAATGGTGGCCGAAAACGCCCTGGGCGTGGGAGATTTTGCCGAGCCCGAGATTGTCGACTTGATCGGCGATGAGATGGAACCGGGTGACGACCGCCGCGAAGCTGGCCCCGTGACCGATGTGCGGGGTCTCATCAACGACGCCGACACGGCCGGGCCGGGCGAATCTGAAGAGTCAGCGCCGGACGACGGTGAGAGTGAGCCTGCGGCTGACTCTCCGGCCGGCTCCGATGAAGCGGCTGCTCCAGCTGCGACGGACATCGAAGACACCGGCGCTCCCGGCACCGCGCCTGCCCAGGCCAGCAGGGACGATGACGGGTAAGCCGCTGATCTCCGGCTACGACGCCGTGCTGTCCGATCTGGACGGCGTCGTGTACGCCGGGCACCAGGCTATCCCCGGAGCCGTCGAGGCGTTGCGGCGCCTCGCGGAGACCCGGACGGCGTTGGGCTACATCACCAACAATGCGTCGCGGTCAGCGGCGCAGGTGGCCGCTCATTTGCGCGAGCTCGGTGCCCCGGCCACCGCCGACCAGGTCTTCGGGTCGGCACGCGCCGGTGCGCTGATGCTTGCCCGGCATGTTCCGGCCGGCTCAAAGGTCCTGGTCACGGGCAGCCAAACCCTGGCGGACGAAACAGCCGCCCAGGGCTTCGTGCCGGTCCGCTCCGCCCTCGATGCCCCGGTCGCCGTGATCCAGGGGTTCGACCCGGAGCTGGGCTGGAAGGACTTGGCGGAGGCATCATTCGCCGTCGCCGCTGGCGCCTTCTGGATCGCCACCAACACCGACCTGACCATTCCCCGAGAGCGTGGCATCGCCCCCGGAAACGGTTCGCTGGTGGCGGCCGTCCAGGCAGCCACCGGCGCGGTGCCCCTGGTCGCAGGAAAGCCGGAAGCGGGCATCTTTACGACGGCCGCTGCGGCGTTGGGAGCTCGCCGGCCGCTGGTGGTGGGGGACCGGCTCGATACCGACATCCTGGGCGGCAACAACGCGGGCATGGACACGGCAGTCGTCTTGACCGGCATCGACGGGGTCGAAACGATCCTCGCCGCGCGCACGGCGGAACGGCCACGGTATCTGCTGGGCAGCCTGACCGAACTGTACCGGCCCTATCCTGCCGTTACCCCTGACGGCTCGGGGTTCCGCTGCGGTGCTGCAGTGGCCGCCGTCGAAAACGGGAAGCTGAATGTCTTCGGAAGCCGGGAGGATGTGGACACCTGGCGCGCTGCCTGCGCGGCCTGGTGGGATGCCCATCCGCACCAGGCGTCCGCGGCCGCGCCTGACCTGGCCGATTGAAGGCCGATATTAGACTGGCTCATGCGGTTGGGTACAGCCGCCGACGCGAGGGAGGATAGCTTGGACCTGCCAGAATCAGGGGAAAGCGGCGGCAGGATGCAGCCGCAGTGGCCGGTCCCCGGCGACTCCACGGCCGACGAGCCGGTCGACGCGATCATCTCCGGCCTGGCCCGGATTACGGAGCTTCCGGTACGCGGGCACCAACACGTGTACCAGCAGATTCACGACGATTTGTTGGCCGAGCTGGAGACCGAGGCTGATTGAGCCCTATGCCCAGACTGGACCAGGAGCTCGTATCGCGCGGATTGGCACGGTCCCGTACCCATGCAGCCAAGCTCATAGCGGCCGGGCGGGTCAGCCGTGCCGGAACTGTTCTGACCAAGGCGGCGGCCGCCGTCGGCCCGGACGACCAGCTGGCCGTGGCCGCAGACGGAGGCCCCGACTACGTCAGCAGGGCCGGACACAAACTTGCCGGTGCACTGGCGGCCTTCCCCGCAGTTGATCCGGCGGGCCTGCGCTGCCTCGATGCCGGAGCTTCTACCGGCGGTTTCACCGATGTACTGCTGCGCTTCGGCGCGCGGGAGGTCGTCGCCGTGGACGTCGGACACGGCCAGCTCGTCGATGCTATCCGTACGGACAGCAGGGTCCGGGTTTTCGAAGGCCTGAACGTCCGGTATCTCGACCCGGCAGCGATCGGCGGCCCGGTGGACCTGACCGTCGCGGACCTGTCGTTCATCTCCCTCACCATGGTCATAGGACCTTTGGCCGATGCGACCCGTCCGGCCGGGAATCTTCTGCTGATGGTCAAGCCGCAGTTCGAGGTTGGCCGCGAGCGGCTGGCGCGCACCGGCGTCGTCGGTTCCGACGCGGAACGGTACCGGGCGGTACGCAACGTTGTCGCCGCAGCGTTGGAACGGGGGCTGGACATCCGCGGATTGGCGGCCAGCCCGCTTCCCGGCCAGGACGGGAACGTCGAATATTTCCTGTGGATAAGTGTTCCCCCGGGGGCCACGGAGCGCAGAACGGGTAGTGTGCTTCAGGAGGCAGTGGACGCGGCCATGGCCGGTTTCCCGCGGGAGCGGGGAGGACGGCCGAACCAGTTGGATGAACCGAGAGGGCAGGAACCGGGAGTGGAGCGATGAGCCGGCGGATATTGGTGCTCGCGCACACCGGGCGCGCAGACGCCCTGGCGGCCGCCCAGGAAACGTGCGCCCAACTCCACTCGTCCGGCCTGGTGCCGGTCATGCGACGGGAAGAGGTCGGACACCTTCAGGAGACCTACGGCGAGCTGGCCGTTCCCACCGAAATACTGGACGAGGACATCGGCCTGGACGGCGTTGATCTGGGCATGGTCCTCGGCGGCGACGGCACCATCCTGCGCTCGGCTGAACTGGTCCGGGAATCGGACGTCCCGCTGCTGGGTGTCAACCTCGGACACGTCGGCTTCTTGGCCGAGAGCGAGCGGGCGGACCTGGCCCAGACGGTCCACTGGGTGGTGAACCGCGAATACACGGTTGAAGAGCGCCTGACCATTGACGTCCAGGTGTGGCTGGACAAGCGCAAGATCGGCCATACCTGGGCGCTGAACGAGGCGGCGGTGGAAAAAGGCGACCGGCAGCGGATGCTGGAAGTAGTGGTCGAGGTCGACGCCCTGCCAATCAGCTCGTTCGGCTGCGACGGCGTGGTGATGGCCACCCCTACGGGGTCCACGGCCTACGCCTTCTCCGCGGGCGGGCCGGTGGTTTGGCCTCAGGTGGAAGCCCTGCTGATGACCCCGATCAGCGCCCACGCGCTGTTCGCCAAACCGCTGGTGGTTGCCCCGGATTCGATCATGGCGGTGGAAGTGCTCAGCCGCAGCGATGCCAACGGCGTACTGTGGTGCGACGGCCGCCGAAGCCTGGAGCTGCCGCCCGGTTCCCGGATCGAAGTGACGCGCTCCAACAAACCCGTGCGGCTGGCCCGGACCCGGAGAACGCCGTTCTCGGAGCGTTTGGTCCGCAAATTTGAGCTACCGACGTCGGGATGGCGCGGCCCCGTCAGCCCCTCGGAAGAACAGCCGCCGACCTCGTCCCTGCCTACCGTGCGGACAGTGGAACCTCGATACGCCCAGCCAAGCCAGGAGGCGCCGAAGTGATCGAAGAAATCCGGATCCGGAACCTCGGTGTGATCACCGAGGCTACGCTTCCGCTGGGGCCCGGCCTGTCGGTGGTGACGGGCGAGACCGGTGCGGGCAAGACCATGGTGGTCACCGCGCTCGGCCTGCTGCTGGGAGCCCGCGCGGACGCCGGGGCGGTGCGGACCGGAGCACGCAACGCCGTGACCGAGGCCGTGGTTCGGCTTGCCGCGGGAAGTCCTGCCCTGGCCCGCGCGGGTGAGGCGGGCGCTGACATCGACGAGTTCGACGGCGGAGCCGAACTCATGCTCGCCCGGACGGTGAACGCCGATGGCCGCAGCCGCGCGCACGTCGGCGGCCGGGGAGCGCCGGTGGGCACGCTGGCCGAGATCGGCGGCCACCTGGTGGCGGTCCACGGCCAAACAGACCAGCTGCGGCTCAAGAGCCAGCAGGCGCAGCGGGAGGCGCTGGACAAGTTTGCCGGTGAAGCCCTCACCACGGCGTTGTCCGGTTATGCAGCATCGTTCGCCCGTTGGAAGGAAGCCAGCACCGAACTGGAGACCCTGCGGACCGAAGCCCGCGAACGCCTGCGCGAAGCCGAGGCGCTGCAGCAGGCCCTGGAGGAGATCGACGGGCTGGATCCCCAGCCCGGTGAAGACGACGCGTTGAAGGCTGAGGCCGTGAAGCTGGCCAACGTCGAGGAACTGCGTGCTGCTGCCACCTTGGCGCACCAGGCACTCGTGGCCGAGGAGTACACCGACTCTCCGGACGCGACGGCTTTGGTCGACGCGGCGAAGCGGACGCTGGAGCAGGTCCAGGACGAAGACGCCGAATTGGGCCGCGCTGCGGCCCGACTGGCCGAGGTCGGCATCATCCTTGCCGACGTCGCCGCGGAGCTGGCGAGCTACGGCGCATCGCTGGACAGCGAGGGGCCGGGCCGGCTGGAGGAGGTCGAAGCACGCCGGGCCGACCTGGCGCGGCTCGTGCGCAAATACGCGCCGAGCATCGACGAAGTGCTCGAGTGGGCCGTTCAGGCCCGCACTCGTTTGGAAGATCTGACCGACGACTCCAGCCGGATCGAGCGGTTGGAGGCGGAAATCGCCGAACTGGACTCCGCCCTGGCCGTCCAGTCAGCCGCGGTGACGGCGCTGCGGCGTGACGCCGCAGCCGAACTCGGCCGCCGGGTCGGCGCAGAACTGTCGGCGCTGGCCATGGCCGAAGCCGAACTGTTGATCGATATCGAACCGGCGCCCGCCCTGACCGTGCACGGCGCCGACGTCATCACGTTCTTGCTGAAGCCGCACCGGGGCGCCCCGCCGCGTCCGCTGGGCAAGGGGGCCTCCGGCGGTGAACTGTCCCGCGTGATGCTTGCCATCGAAGTGGTGCTGGCGGAAGTCGATCCCGTGCCCACCTTCGTCTTCGACGAGGTGGATGCCGGCGTCGGCGGCAAGGCGGCCGTCGAGATCGGCCGCCGCCTGGCCATGCTGGGGCGCTACGTGCAGGTCATAGTGGTAACCCACCTGCCGCAGGTGGCGGCCTTCGCAGACCAGCACATCCGCGTGATCAAGACGGCCGGCGGGGACGACGGCGGGATGACCGCCAGCGACGTCCGGTTGCTCGACGACGAAGAGCGGGTGACCGAACTGGCCCGCATGCTTGCCGGCCAGGAAGAATCCCATTCCGCCCGCGCCCACGCCCAGGAACTGATTGACGGAGCGAGGGCGCTGTAGCATCGGCTACAGGCACGACCAGCCCCGCCGCCGGCGGGGGAGCAGTTGACCGGCGGGTGTGCGTTCGCACACCCGGCAGCGGTCGGAACGGCCTTGAGATCCGAGGGCGTCCAGAAAGGTGATAGGCTCGAATTCCGTGGTGCAGCGAACTAATTCCCGGTTTTCCAAGTCGTCTAAGACGACCAAACATATCTTTGTCACCGGCGGCGTGGCGTCCTCGCTCGGGAAGGGACTGACGGCTTCAAGCCTCGGCCACCTGCTCCGTGCCCGCGGCCTCTCCGTGACGATGCAGAAGCTCGATCCCTACCTGAACGTGGATCCGGGCACGATGAATCCCTTCCAGCACGGTGAAGTCTTCGTCACGGACGACGGCGCGGAAACCGATCTGGATATCGGACACTACGAGCGGTTCCTGGACGAGAATCTGGACGGTTCGGCAAACGTGACCACCGGCCAGGTGTACTCCACCGTGATCGCGAAGGAACGCCGCGGCGAATACCTCGGCGACACGGTTCAGGTCATCCCGCACATCACCGACGAGATCAAGCGCCGCATGCGCCTGCCCGCCGAGCCTGTCGCGGGCAAGAAGGTTCCGGACGTGATCATCACCGAGATCGGCGGCACCGTCGGCGATATCGAATCGCAGCCGTTCCTCGAATCCGCCCGCCAGGTCCGGCAGGATGTCGGGCGCAACAACGTGTTCTTCCTGCACGTGTCGCTGGTGCCGTACATCGGCCCGTCGCATGAGTTGAAGACCAAACCGACACAGCATTCCGTCGCCGCGCTTCGCTCCATCGGCATCCAGCCGGACGCCATCGTGATCCGGTCCGACCGGGAAGTCCCTGCGGCGATGCGGGAGAAGATCGGCCGCATGTGCGACGTGGACATCGACGCGGTCATTGGCTGCCCGGATGCGCCGAGCATCTACGACATCCCCAAGACCCTGCACTCGCAGAACCTGGACGCGTACATCGTGCAGCACCTTGACCTGAAGTTCAAGGATGTCAATTGGACCAAGTGGGACCGGCTGCTGTCGGCGGTCCACAACCCGAAGCACCACGTCGAGGTGGCGCTGGTCGGCAAATACATCGACCTGCCCGACGCCTACCTGTCGGTGACCGAAGCGCTCCGCGCCGGCGGCTTCGCCAACCAGACCAAGGTAAAGATCCGTTGGGTTCCCTCCGACGACTGCGCCACCGAAGAAGGCGCAGCCGCCGCCCTCGACGGCGTGCACGCCATCTGCGTGCCCGGCGGCTTCGGCATCCGCGGCCTGGAGGGCAAACTCGGCGCCCTCAGGTACGCCCGCGAACACAAGCTGCCCACCCTGGGCCTGTGCCTCGGCCTGCAGTCGATGGTGATGGAGTACGCCCGCAACATCGTGGGACTGGAAGACGCTTCGTCCACCGAGTTTGATCCGGACACCAAGCACCCGGTGATCGCCACCATGGCCGAGCAGCTGGACATCGTCGACGGCAAGGGCGACCTGGGCGGCACCATGCGCCTTGGCCTGTACGAGGCAGCCCTGCAGTCCGGGTCCGTTGTCGCGGAGACCTACGGCAGCACCAAGGTCAGCGAACGTCACCGCCACCGTTACGAGGTCAACAACGAATACCGCGACCAGCTGGCCGCGGCGGGCCTGGTTTTCTCCGGCACCTCCCCGGACGGCAAGCTGGTGGAGTTCGTCGAACTGCCCCGCGACGTGCACCCGTACTACGTCTCCACCCAGGCGCATCCGGAACTCAGCTCTCGCCCCACGCGGCCGCACCCGCTGTTCGCCGGCCTCGTCGCCGCCGCACTGCAACACGGCAAGGCCAAGGCCACGGCAAAGTCCGGAGCCTGAGTGTCGGCGCACCCCGCGGCCTTTGCCGACATCCCTGACCCGCGTCCGCTGGTCGACAGCCGAACCGTTTACCGCGGACGCATTTGGGACGTGGTCAGCGACACCTTCACGCTGGGCCCGGACACGGGCGAGACGTTGGTGCGCGACTACATCGCTCATCCGGGGGCGGTGGCCATCCTGGCGATGGACACGGAGGGACGGGTCCTGCTGCTGAGGCAGTACCGGCAGCCCACCAGGATGTCGCTGTGGGAAATCCCGGCGGGCCTGCTGGACGTGGACGGCGAGGACTTCGTCGATGCCGCGGTGCGGGAACTGGCCGAGGAAGCCGACCTGATGGCCGCGCGCTGGAACGTGCTGGTGGATTTTTTCAATTCGCCCGGCTCTTCCAGTGAGGCAATCCGGATCTACCTGGCCCGCGACCTCTCCGAGGTGCCGGAGGCCCAGCGGCACCAGCGCACCGACGAGGAGGCCGAAATCGAGCACCTCTGGGTGGATCTGGACGACGCGGTGGACGCGGTCATGGCCGGACGGCTGCACAATCCGTCGGCCGTGACCGGGGTGCTTGCCGCCGCACGCGCTGCCGCCACCGGCTTCGAGGACCTGCGCCCGGCCGATGCGCCGTGGCCGGAGCACCCCAGCCAGCGCCCGGACGGTGCCGCCGGAACCGGCCGGGACTGATCCGCCATCGCGCCTGTGCAGGCCCCGTCCGCCAAGGGAGACGAGTTCACCGCGACGCCGCTGGGCCGCGCCGCGGGCGACTACCTGCAGCACATGGCGGTGGAACGCGGGCTGGCCGCCAACACCGTAGCGGCCTACCGCAGGGACCTGGGCCGTTACCTGCGGTTCCTGCAGGCGCGCGCGGTCGAGGAGCCGGCCACGGTGACCCGGCACGATGTCACGGCCTTCGCCCAGGCCATCGCCGAGGGGTCTGACGGCGCCGCCGCCCTGAGCGTCAGGTCCGCGGCGCGGACCATCGTGGCCGTGCGGGGGCTGCATAAGTTCTGGACGCTCGAAGGGGTCACGGAGACCGACCCCGCGACTGACGTGCACCCGCCGATGCCCGGCAAACGCCTGCCGAAGGCGATTTCCGTGGCCGCTGTGACGCGGATCCTGGAGTCTGCGGGGGCAGACACCCCCACCGGGCTGCGCGACCGGGCGCTCTTGGAGTTCCTGTACGCGACCGGCGCCCGGATCAGTGAAGCCGTCGGCCTGGACGTCGACGATGTCAGCGTCGAACCGCAGAGCGACGGCCCCGCCGTCGTCCGTCTGTTCGGCAAAGGATCCAAGGAGCGGCTGGTGCCGCTGGGCTCCTTCGCCGCGCAGGCGGCCGACGCGTACCTGGTCCGTGGACGTCCGGGCCTGGCCGCGAAGGGGAGCGGCACACCGGCCTTGTTTCTCAACGCCCGCGGGGGCCGGCTGAGCCGCCAAAGCGCTTGGACTATTCTGAAAACCGCCGCGGAGAAGGCAGGGATCACCCAGCCCGTGTCCCCGCACACCCTGCGGCACTCCTTCGCCACCCACCTGCTGGAGGGCGGCGCGGACGTCCGGGTGGTGCAGGAACTGCTGGGCCACGCGTCCGTCACCACAACGCAGATCTACACCCTCGTCACCGCCGAGACCCTCCGCGAAGTTTACGCGGCGGCGCATCCGCGGGCCCGGGGCTGAGGCGGCTCCGCGCGCTCGGGCCCGCTGGCGTATCCGCGGGCACGGACCGGTTGCACCGGAACGGACCGTCGGCGCCGTCGCGCCGGGCTAGACTCGCTGCCATGACTGTCGCCGTTGCCCTGTGCTTCCTGCTCCGGGAGGAAGCCGGGCGCCGTTACGTGCTGCTCGGCCGGAAGAAGACCGGGTTCGGCACCGGGAAGGTCGTGGGGGTCGGCGGCAAAGTGGAGCCGGGGGAGGGCGACGACGACGCGGCCTGCCGGGAAATGCAGGAAGAGACCGGAGTCCGCGTCGGGCCCGAGGCCCTGGAGCAGGCCGGACGGATCTTCTTTGATTTCCCGGCCCAGCCCCCGTGGAACATGGACACCGCGCTCTTCGTGGCCCGGCGGTGGGAGGGCGACCCGGTCGAGTCCGCGGAAATCGCGCCGGCCTGGTACCGGGTGGACCGGCTGCCGCTGGCGCAGATGTGGCAGGACGCCGGCCACTGGCTGCCGCTGGCGTTGTCGGGGCAGCGGCCGCGGCTGCGGGTGCTGATGCAGCCGGATAACGAAACGGTGGCCGGCGTCGAGAATCTCGACACCGGCCACCGCGTGGCCTGGCAGATTTAGCGGCCCAGCTCCCGCTGGGCGGGCCCGTTGTATTCACTGAGCGGCCGGATCAGCGAGTTCGACTCCAACTGCTCCATGATGTGCGCGGTCCAGCCGGTGATGCGGCTGGCCACGAACAGCGAGGTGAACATCTCGGTGTCGAATCCCATCAGGTGGTAGGTGGGGCCGGCGGGGTAATCCAGGTTCGGCTTGATGTCCTTCGCCTCGGCCATCGCGTGCTCGAGGCCGTCGTAGAGGCCAAGTATTTCGGGCCGCCCATAGTGTTCGATCATCTTGTCCAGCGCGGCCTTCATGGTCGGTACCCGGGAATCGCCGTGCTTGTAGACCCGGTGGCCGAAGCCCATCACCTTCTGCTTTTCGGCCAGCGCCTGTTCCATCCAGGTCCGGGCGCGTGCGGCGGCTTCCTCGCGGGGCTCGTCAGGGCGGATGCCGATCTGCTCGAAGGTGTGCATGACCGCCTCGTTGGCTCCGCCGTGCAGCGGGCCCTTCAGCGCGCCGATCGCACCGGTCACGGCCGAGTGCAGGTCGGAGAGCGTGGAGGTGATCACCCGCGCCGCGAACGTGGACGCGTTGAACGAGTGCTCCGCGTACAGGATCATCGACACGTTGAACGCGTCCACGACTTCCGGCGCGGCCTCTTCACCGAAGGACATCCACAGGAAGTTCGCCGCGTAGCCCAGGTCCGCGCGCGGTTCCACCAGGTCCTGGCCGCGACGCCGGCGCTGGTCGTAGGCGACGACCGCCGGGAAGGCCGCCAGCAGCTCCACGGCCTTGGCCATGTTCGCCGCCGGAGAGGAATCCCCGGCCAGCGGGTGCCGGGCCCCGATCACGCTGGCGGCGGTCCGGCAGACATCCATCGGGTGGGCCTCGACCGGCAGGGCATCGATGACCGATTTCACCACCGGGTCCAGCGCGCGTCCGCCGCGTTCGGCCGCGGTGAACTCCCGCAACTGGTCGCTGTCCGGCAGCTCCGAGTTCCACAGCAGGTAGGCCACTTCTTCGAAGCTGCAGTGCGCGGCCAGGTCCTGGACCGGGTAGCCGCGGTACAGCAGCGAGTTCGTCTCCGCGTTGACCTTGGAAATCTTCGTGGTGTCGACGACGACGCCGGCCAGCCCCTTGCGGATCTGCGGTGCTTCGGTTGATGCATCGGTGCTCATAGCGACTCCTATGTCTTGTGGTCAGTGCCGGCCGGGCACGTGGAAATTGAATACAGAGGTGTCGAATTGGTTATACGCCTCATAATCCACCAATTCGTACAAACGCGCACGGGTGAGCATGTCCGCGACCTGTGACTGCTGGGTTCCGTCGGCCTTGATCGCGTCCAGGGTCCGCTCGGCCGCGCCCATCGCGCTGCGCAGCAGGGTCACCGGATAGATCACCATGTTCACACCCACGGAGGACAGCTGGTCCGCGGTGAACAGGTCGCTCTTGCCGAACTCGGTCATGTTGGCCAGCACCGGCACGTCGACGGCTTGGCGGATGGCAGCGAATTCTTCCAGGGTCCTCATGGCTTCGGGGAAGATGGCGTCCGCGCCCGCGTCGACCAGGGCGCGGGCACGGTCCTGCGCGGCGGCCAGGCCGTCCACGGCCCGGATGTCGGTGCGCGCCATGATCAGGAAGTTCGGGTCCCGGCGGGCGTCGGCGGCGGCGCGGATCCGCTTACTGGCGGTCTCCAGGTCCACCACGTTCTTGCCGTCCAGATGGCCGCAGCGCTTGGGGTTGAACTGGTCCTCGATGTGGCAGCCGGCCAGGCCGGCGTTTTCCAGTTCCTGGACGGTGCGCGCCACGTTCATCGGCTCGCCGAAGCCGGTATCGGCGTCCACCAGGGCCGGCAGGTCGGTCATCCGCGCGATCTGCCCGGCCCGGGTGGCGACCTCGGTCAGCGTGGTCAGCCCGATGTCCGGCAGCCCCAGGTCGTTGGCCAGCACGGCGCCGGAGATGTAGACGCCGTCGAACCCCTTCTCCTGGATCAGCCGCGCCGAGAGGGGATTGAACGCGCCGGGGAACTGCTGCAGCTTCCCGGAGGCCAGCCCCTCGCGAAGTGTCCGGCGCTTCTGCTCCGGGGTGTTGGCGGAGTAGAGCATTTAGAACAGCCCCTTCGGTCCGGCCGCGGGGTCGATGACGCCGTCGGCGGCCTGGATGTTCAGCTGGTCCAGCTCGCCGGCGGTCAGTTCGGGCAGGCGCTCGACGGCGGCCAGGAACCTGTCGATTTCGGCATCGTCGACGATGCCCTTGGCCAGGGTCCGCAGCTTATAAACGTACTGTTCCCGGGCGAACGGGCGGGCGCCCAGCGGGTGGGCATCGGCCACGGCGATCTCGTCGGTGATCACCGTTCCGTCGGCCAGGGTGATCTCCACGGAGCCGCCGAAGGCCTTCTCGGCGATGTCCAGCGAATGGTAGCGGCGGGTCCACTCCGGGTCTTCCTCGGTGCTGACCTTCTGCCACAGCGCCACGGTGTCCGGCCGGGCCGCCCGCTCGGGGGCGTACGAATCAACGTGGTGCCAGGCGCCGTCCTGCAGCGCCACGGTAAAGATGTACGGGATCGAGTGGTCCAGCGTCTCGCGGGAGGCCGTGGGGCTGTACTTCTGCGGATCGTTCGCGCCGGAGCCGATCACGTAGTGCGTATGGTGGCTGGTCCTGATCAGCACGGACTTCACGTTTTCCGCGTCGGTGGCCTCCGGGTGTTCCCGGTGCAGCCTGCGGGCCAGGTCGATCCAGGCCTGGGCCTGGTACTCGGCCGAGTGCTCCTTGGTGTAGGTGTCCAGGATGGCCCGCTTCGGTTCTCCCGGGGCCGGCAGCGGCACGTCGTAGGAGGCGCCCGGCCCGTCCAGCAGCCAGGCGATGACGCCGTCCTCGCCCTCGTAGATCGGCACCGGGGAGGTCTGGCCGCGCATGGCCCGGTCCACTGCCTCCACCGCCATCTTGCCGGCGAAGGCCGGTGCGTGGGCCTTCCACGTGGAGATTTCGCCCTTGCGCGACTGGCGCGTCGCCGTCGTCGTATGCAGCGCCTGGCCCACGGCCTGGAAAATGGTCTCCGTATCCAGGCCCAGCAGGGTGCCGATACCGGCGGCGGCCGACGGACCCAGGTGGGCCACGTGGTCGATCTTGTGCTTGTGCAGGCAGATGGCCTTGACCAGGTTCACCTGGATCTCGTAACCGGTGGCGATTCCGCGCAGCACGTCGCGGCCGTTCGCGCCCACGTGCTGGGCCACCGCGAGGATCGGCGGGATGTTATCGCCCGGGTGCGAGTAGTCGGCGGCCAGGAACGTGTCGTGGTAGTCCAGTTCGCGCACGGCCACGCCGTTGGCCCACGCCGCCCACTCCGGCGAGGTCTTCTGCGTGATGCCGAAGATGCCGGCGCCTTGACCGCCGCCGGAGACCGGGTGGCTCAGCGCCTGCGCACGCGCGGCGATAATCGGCCCGCGGTTCAGCGAGGCGACCGCCACCGAAGCGTTGTCGATGATCCGGTTGATGATCATCTCGGCCGCGTCGGCGGAAACTTCCACCGGGTCGGTGGCCACGCGGGCAATCTTCTGGGCTAGCTGGTCCTCGCGCGGCAGGTTCTCTTCGCTGCGGTAGACGCGCACATGATGGTTGACGGTCATTCAGAATGTCCTCTCGGCTGGCAGGTCGGTCCGGTGTTTCGGATCGGTGGTCTTGAAGTGTTCAAGGCTCTGGTGAAGATGGATGCGGGTGGCCGCGGCTGCCACCTGGCTGTCGCCGTCGGCGATGGCGCCGGCGATGTTGGCGTGTTCGGCCGCCGAGGCCAGCAGGCGGGCCGGGTTGTCCCGTGCGAGCCGCCGGATCCTCACCAAGTGGACGCGCAGGTTGGCCATCGCCTGGCGGAGGTAGGTATTGGCGGCGGCATGGTCCACCGCGGCGTCCAGCCGGCCGACCAGCCGGTAGTAGGCCTGCGCGTCCGGGACGGCGCCGCGCATGGCCTCGGCAGCCGCGAGGAATTCCTGCTGCAGCTGCCGGAATTCGGCCGGTTCCCCGCGTTTGGCGGCCAAAGCCGTCGCCTGGCACTCCAGTGCGGTGCGCAGTTCGAAGAGCTCGGTGACGTTCTCCAGTGAAACGTCGGCGACGACGACGCCGCGTCCGGTGTGGGGCGTGGCCAGCCCTTCGGCGGTCAGCCGGCCCAGCGCCTCGCGGAGCGGCGTGCGGGAGATGCCCAGCCGGGCGGCCTGCTCAACCTCGGCCAAAACCGTGCCCGGGGGCAGCCGCCATTCCACAATGTCCTCGCGCAGCGTCCAATACGCCCGTTCGCCGGCACGCAAGTTCTGCTTCATCCCGCCAGTGTATACAAAACTGCGGGAAAAGCGAGGCACATCGGGAAAAATGCTCCGTTTTGTATACATGCCGATCCGGCACCGCCGTCGGGCCTGCCCTCATGTACCGACGGCGCAGCCTAAACCTTAGACCTCTACTTGAAGCTAAAGGCTCGCCGATCATCAGCGGCCTGTCGATCGATAACAGGACGGTCACTGTAACCTTGTCAGGAAGAAGAACGGCAGCGAAACGATGGAAGCTGGGTTAGATACGTGAGCAGCGAACAAGGTTCGACAACCACTCTGCGGCAAGCGGACGAGGATGTCCTGGGCCCGACCGGGCGGCCGCTGACCGAGTTCCCTGAACCGCCCGTCCTAACGTCCCATGGCCCCGCGCGCATCGTGGCAATGGTCAACCAAAAGGGCGGTGTCGGCAAGACCACGTCCACCATCAATCTAGGCGCCGCCTTGGCCGAGGTCGGCCGCAAGGTCCTGCTGGTCGACTTCGACCCGCAGGGCGCCCTGTCGGCGGGGCTTGGCACCAATCCGCATGAGCTGGACCTGACCGTCTACAACGTGCTGATGGACCGCAAGACCGACATCCGCGAGGCGATCCAGCCCACGGACGTGGAAAACATCGACCTGCTGCCGGCCAACATCGACCTCTCGGCCGCGGAAGTGCAGCTGGTCAACGAGGTGGCGCGCGAACAGGTCCTGGCCCACGCGCTGCGCAAGGTCGAGGACGACTACGACGTCATCCTGATTGACTGCCAGCCCTCGCTGGGCCTGCTGACCGTCAACGCGCTCACCGCGGCCCACGGCGTGATCATTCCGCTCATCTGCGAGTTCTTCGCGCTGCGCGCGGTGGCGCTGTTGGTGGAGACCATCGAAAAGGTGCAGGACCGGCTGAACCCGCGCCTGCAGATCGACGGCGTGTTGGCCACCATGTACGACGCCCGCACCCTGCACAGCCGGGAGGTCATCGGCCGGCTGCTGGAAGCCTTCGGCGACAAGGTCTTCGAAACCGTGATCAAACGCACCATCAAGTTCGCCGACGCCACCGTCGCCGCGGAACCGATCACCAGCTACGCGGGCAACCACGCCGGCGCGACCGCCTACCGCGACCTGGCCAAGGAGCTCATCGCCCGCGGCGGCGCCCCCTGATGACGCCGGCGCCGGCGCC
>NZ_JBNHGL010000051.1:0-17378 GCF_059091245.1 Arthrobacter sp. Y3225116 | reverse complement strand
CTGGGCGGTGTCGGCGATTTCGCTCGCGCCGCCGGCTTCCAGTGCGCCCACGAGCTCGGCGGTGGGACCGCCCACGAGGCCCTGTGCCGCGTACTGCTCCAAGCGGGCGCGGGAGTCGGCGATGTCCAGGTTGCGCATGGTCAGCTGGCCGATGCGGTCCAGCGGACCGAAGGCAGCGTCGCCCACACGCTCCATGGACAACTTGTCCGGGTGGTAGCTGAGCGACGGCCCGGTGGTGTCCAGGATGGTGTAGTCCTCGCCGCGGCGCAGCCGCAGGGTGACCTCGCCGGTGACCGCGGAGCCCACCCACTTCTGCAGCGATTCGCGCAGCATGAGCGCCTGCGGGTCCAGCCAGCGGCCTTCGTACATCAGGCGGCCCAGGCGGCGGCCCTCGGCGTGGTAGCTGGCCACGGTGTCTTCGTTATGGATCGCGTTGAGCAGCCGCTCGTAGGCGATGTGGAGCAGGGCCATGCCCGGGGCCTCGTAGATGCCGCGCGACTTGGCCTCGATGATGCGGTTCTCGATCTGGTCGGACATGCCAAGCCCGTGGCGGCCGCCAATGGCATTGGCCTCTTGGACCAGGGCGACGGCGTCGGTAAACTCCGTGCCGTTGATCGCGACCGGGCGGCCCGCCTCGAAGCGCACCGACACGTCCTCGGTGGGAATGTCCATGTCCTCGCGCCAGAAGGCCACGCCCATGATCGGCTCGACGGCCTCCAGGCTGGTGCCCAGGTGCTCCAGCGTCTTGGCCTCATGGGTGGCGCCCCAGATGTTGGCGTCGGTGCTGTAGGCCTTCTCCGCGGAGTCGCGGTAGGGGAAGTTGTGCGCGGTCAGCCATTCGGACATTTCCTGGCGGCCGCCGAGCTCGGAGACGAAGCGCGGGTCGAGCCACGGCTTGTAGATGCGCAGCCGGGGGTGGGCCAGCAGCCCGTAGCGGTAGAACCGCTCGATGTCGTTGCCCTTGTAGGTGGAACCGTCGCCCCAGATGTCCACGCCGTCTTCCCGCATGGCGCGCACCAGCAAGGTGCCTGTCACGGCGCGGCCCAGCGGGGTGGTGTTGAAGTAGGAACGGCCGCCGCTGCGGATATGGAAGGCGCCGCAGGCCAACGCGGCCAGGCCTTCCTCCACGAGGGCGGGCTTGCAGTCCACCAGGCGGGAGATGTCCGCGCCGTACTCGGTGGCGCGGCCGGGCACCGCGTCGATGTCAGGCTCGTCGTACTGGCCGAGGTCGGCCGTGTAGGTGCAGGGCACGGCTCCGCCGTCGCGCATCCATGCAACGGCAACGGACGTATCGAGTCCACCGGAGAAGGCGATGCCGACGCGTTCGCCGACGGGAAGGGAAGTCAGAACTTTGGCCATGGTTTCGATCATATGTGCAGCGGCACCCAAAGACAGAAGCGGCAACGCCGCGGCCGCCTGCGTGACGTGTCCGAACTCACTCCCGCTTCCGGAACGGGGGCCGGAGCCGGGATAGGATGCGAGGCGAACGGCAAATCCCCCAGTGACATGACAAGGATGTAGCGATGGAATACCGGCGTCTCGGCAAATCCGGCCTCACCGTCTCGACGGTGGGACTCGGCTGCAACAATCTCGGCCGGTCCAACACCCCGACGGAAACGCAGGAAGGCACGGACGCGGTGGTCAAGGCCGCACTCGACGCCGGCGTGACCTTTTTCGACGTCGCCGACAGCTACGGGAAGACCCCGGGCCTGAGCGAGGAGTTCCTGGGCAAGGCGCTGGGATCGCGGCGCGACGACGTGGTGGTTGCCACGAAGTTCGGCATGGACATGCGGGGCGCGAACGGCGAAGACTTCGGTGCCCGCGGCTCCCGGCGGTACATCGTCAGGGCCGCCGAGGCGTCGTTGCGCCGGCTGGGCACCGACTGGATCGACCTCTATCAGTTCCACACGCCCGACCCGCTGACTCCGGTCGAGGAGACCCTGTCCGCCCTCGACGACCTGGTCCGCGCCGGCAAGGTCCGCTACATCGGGCACTCGAACCGGGCCGGCTGGCAGATCGCCGAGGCGGAATTCACGGCGCGGATGGGCGGCTACACCCCGTTCATTTCCAGCCAGAACCACTACAACCTGCTGGACCGCCGGGCGGAGCTGGAAGTCACCCCTGCCGCCGAGGCCTACGGGCTGGGCCTGCTGCCGTACTTCCCGCTGGCCAACGGCCTGCTCACCGGCAAGTACAAGGACGGCAAGGCGCCGGAAGGCAGCCGGCTGACTCACTCGCGCACCAACATGCTCAAGGACGCCGACTGGGAGCAGCTGGGCGCCTTCTCCCGCTTCGCCGCCGACCGTGGGCTCACGGAAATCGAGGTGGCGTTCTCCTGGCTTGCCACGCGTCCCGCGGTCGCATCGGTCATCGCGGGTGCCACGAAGCCGGAACAGATCCGGCAGAACACCCAATCCGCGGGCTGGCAGCCGACCGGCGAGGACCTGGCCGAGCTGGAAGGCATCTTCCCCGCGGTCCCGAAAGTGGCCCTGTTCTGACATCTACGAGGAGGCCGCGGGAGGAGCCGATGGAACGCTGGGAAGACTTTTACTTTGAGGGCGCCAAGCAAGGCTGCCTCTACCGCCGGTGGGCGGATCACGTCCTCACTACGCGGATCGCCTTCGGGAGCGGACCGGACGGGTACCGCGCGGAATCCGTCATCCGGTTCGAGCCCGGGACACGGCGGTGGGACACCTCTTCTTACCGGCAATGGCCGGGCTGTATCGAGGCATTTGCCCGCCGGGAAGATTTCGGGCTGACCGAAACGAGCCTGCCAAGCTACGGGGAGTACCTCCTGTTGGCGGACATGCTCGGTTCCGGCACCCAGGCCGTGGAGTTTTTCCGGCTGGGCGACGCCGCGCCGGCCGAACCCGACAGCGGCGCATGGACGAAGATGTCGCTGGCCGGCGCCGAGGACGTCCTGCTGACGGACGGCCGCCGGACGCTGTGCGACCGCTATGAAGTGGTGCAGAGTGCCCGCATGCGGGAAACAGTCGCCGGCCTCCCCGGCCGGAGGGACTATGCACTGCACGCCGGGGCCGAACTGGTCGGCGTTCATTGGGCGGCCGCCGGCCGTGTGGTCAAGAGCGACTGGCGCGGAGCCGAGTCCTTCCTCGCTCCGGATCGGGCGACGGCAACCGCGGGCCTAGACGGGCCGTTGATTGACTTCTTGGACGCCGGATACGGCGCCCGGCCGGCCCCGGCCGACTAGGACGCCTGCCCCGGTGGCTTCCCGGCCGCCGGTTTCAGACGGTGACGGTGATCCATTCGCCGTCGACAGCCGCCGCGAAGCGCGGAAGCGGAGCGGGTGCCGGACCGCCGGTAACTGTGCCGTCGGCGAGCGCGAAGGTCGAGTTATGGCACGGGCACACGAATTCAGCCTTCGTCGGAGTCACGCCGCATCCTTGGTGCGTACAAACGGCGCTGTAGGCCAGGACGGTAGTTTCGTCGGGGCGGTGGATGAGGATATTCTCCCCGCCTGCCTCGCCGCTGGCGCTGCCGCCAACCGGCACGTCGCTGAGCTTGCCGACCCGAACCGGCGTGCCGTCGCTGGCAATCGGGGAAGCGGAGGCACCTTGTGCCCCTGTGTAGTCCTGGAGCGGGGAACATGCGGTGAGCGCGCCCACCGAACCGACGGCGGTCGTAGCGGTCAGGATGGCGCGGCGCGAAGGCAGGGACGAACTCATGTCCGTTATTCTCCCGGAAGGTGCTGGTAAATTTCCAAACCGACTGCCGATCGCGCAGGGCCCAACGTGTAAGCAATCAAGCCATAACGGTGATCCATTCGCCGTCAATGGCCGCTGCGAAGCGCTGCAGCGGTTTCAACGCCGGCCCGTCGAGCACCGAGCCGTCTGCGGCGCTGAAGACAGAGCCGTGGCATGGGCAGCGGAACTCCTCGCCCGCCGGCGCCACGGTGCACCCCTGGTGAGTGCAGATTGCGCTGTAGGCAAGGACGGTAGTTTCGTCGGGACGGTGGATGAGAATTTCCTGCCCGCCGGCTTCGCCAGCGGCGCTGCCGCCAACCGGCACGTCGGTGAGCTTCAGGATCTGGACGGCCGCGCCGCCGGTGGTAGCCGGGGCCGGTTTTCCGC
Organism: Arthrobacter sp. Y3225116; assembly: GCF_059091245.1. Lineage (NCBI taxonomy): Bacteria > Bacillati > Actinomycetota > Actinomycetes > Micrococcales > Micrococcaceae > Arthrobacter > Arthrobacter sp. Y3225116. The sequence goes on along the minus strand of NZ_JBNHGL010000051.1, from coordinate 13,287 downwards.
CGGCCTCGCCGCCGCCGTTCCCCGTGGGAGCACAGGCAGCCAGTGCACACGCCGAGCAGGCCGTTGCGGAGGCGGCCAGGACCGAGCGTCGCGAGGGACCGGCGTCGGGATTCATGCGCTGACCTTCCCCGTGGGCAGTAAGCGTGCCTTCGGAAAAGATAGACGTCGGGGTTCCTGGGTTGGTTCATCCGGCTCATTGATCGTTCTACGGCCTGTCGCTTCCTGTACCGCCATCATTGGCCTTCGCCGTCCTGTCTCCCAAAGGCGTTTTCCGCACCTGATCGTTCCGCCGCCGCACCGCGGATGCCCACACCCAGGTCATCCGCCGGACCCCTGCGTCCGTCCAGGTGACTTGCACAGCCCGGGACGTCCAGCCGAATGCCTCACCGGCGACCAGCTCGGCTGAACCTGGGAACCGGATCCACGCCCAAACCGGCACCCCTGGCACCACACGGGTCACCTTGCAGCGCCCGAGATCCAGTTCCTCCGGGGTCAAAGACACCGGCTCGGCCCGCCTGGCGTAACGGGCCGCCAGCTTCGCCAGCGCGTCCCCATCCATCCCTTAAAAATAGAACACATGTTCGAATTAAGCGAAGCGCCCGGTTCAAGTTGCCCGCTTCTATGCTCCGGCCATTCGTCTACACGGGCCTGCTGTTCGTCGCCGCGGCCTTCCTGCTCCTCGAGGTGTCAGGCCTTACCCTCTCCGTAGTGGCCTTCAATCGGCGCTTGCCCGCACCTCCACCACCACCTTGCCGAGCGCGTGGCCCTCGCCGACGTAGGCGAGCGCTTCGGGCACCTGCGCGAGTGGGAACACGCGGTCGATGTGGATGCGAACATCTCCTGCAATGCACCGCTCGGTGAGGAGCGAGAAATGCGCCGGACCCGGCTTGACGGCGAGAACCCCCAAACGCCGCCCCGTCATGGCACCGATCAGCGTGCCAATCGTCACCACTCGCAGAAGGGCGCGCATCGTCCCGCCGACGATCAGGTAGGTGCCACCGGGGGCGAGCGCGCGGCGATACGCGAACACCGACCGCCGTGCGACGAGGTCGATGATGAGGTCGTACGGACCGGTCCGCGTGAAGTCGCCGGTTCGGTAGTCGATGACCTCGGAAGCACCCAGGTCGCGCATGAAGTCGAGCTTGCCGGCATTGTCCACCCCCGTGACATGGATGCCGGCAGCAGCGGCGAGTTGGAGCGCGAACGCCCCAGTTCCTCCGCCGGCGCCGTTGATCAGCATCCGCCCACCAGGCTTCGCACGCGCAACCGCTTGCACCGCGATCGCCCCCGACTGCGGCACGGTAGCGGCCTGAGCGAACGACAAGTGCGACGGCTTCGCGGCGAGAGCGTGCTCCGGCGCCACCGCGTACTCCGCAAAGCCGCCTTTCAGAGCGAGATTGTCGCCATAGACGTCGTCACCGAGCCGGAACCGCGTGACCCCTGCGCCCACAGCTTGGACCACTCCCGCGATGTCCGAACCGAGCGTGCGGCGGGCCGGTCTGAATAGGCCGCCGAATCTGGCGTAGGCGGGCGACCCGTGCAGCCCCTCCCAATCGCTCAGATTGACCGAGGTCGCGATCACCCGCACGAGCACCTGGCCTCTCCCCGGCGTCGGCGTGGCGATATCGTCGAGCCGCAGCACATCGGGCGACCCGTAGCGGTCATAGACGATCGCTCTCATGCCCCGACGCTAGTCGCGCCCGCAGGCGCGCGCAATCATTCGCCGTTCGGTGAAGACGTCCGCCCTCCTGCTGGCGGACAGCGTACTCGCGCGTCCTTCCGCGCGCCGCTCCGCGCCCGTGGAGTTTGGCGCTTCGTGGCGGCGTTCTGTTCATCGGGCACGGCCTACACCGCATCTGCGCCGACTGCGACACCCGCAACGACCGCTCGGTCGCACTGCTCGAACGCATCGGCATGCGCCGCGAGGCCCACCACAACAAGTCAGCCTGGTGGAAGGGTGAATGGACCGACGGGTACGTCTACGCCATCCTCGCCGAGGAATGGGCAGACAAGAGCCACGGAACAGACCCACAATCGCCAGCCGAAGCCGGAGGTAGAGACCGCTAGCTGGCATCAGACGTGGGAAAGGTATACGCGAATCGTCGGAGCCAGTTCTTGTAAAAAACCCGTCCCTAGTTAGGGAAGTGGCGATCGGGTGCCGCTCTAGAGACCGGCTTGGAAGCCTGCTTCTGACATTATGAGGTGGTGAAACTTGACCCTGTTGGCCCTGTCGACCATGACGCAGGCATTCGGATGTGGCAGGAATACTGTGCTGCTCACCCGGAGGCGGTAGCTGCGTCCCCGGAATACACAATTGAACACTTCGGTGATACGCAGCGGTTAGCTGATGAACTTCTCGCTCATGTTCTCAGCGGAAGGAAACGCGCGACGGCGGAGCTCGTTGCGGACTTTATAGCGCGAGGTGACCAAGTGCCCCGGATCGGGTCCCACTGGATTGCCTGTGATGGGAACGGCACTCCTTGCATCATCATTCGCAGTATTGAACTGCGCATTGGTTCCTTTGATAGTGCTGACGCTGCGTTCGCCCTCGACGAAGGCGAGGACGATATGAGCCTAGACAGTTGGCAGCGTGAGCACCGCCGCTACTGGACTCGCGTATCAGCAGCCCAAGGGCGTCAATGGGCAGAAACCGACGAGATCGTCTTCGAACGATTCAAGGTGGTCTGGCCACCTCAATATGCAGATTCGGCGCAATAAGTTAGCCGCACGATCGCTCGTAGGGGATCCTCAAACGGGACAGTGATGAGCCCTGGCAGAACATAAGTTCCATCCCTCACAGGTTATTCGCGTGCTTACATACGCTCTCGCTCATCTATGTCGCGGTGGGGACCGCCTTACGGACGTCCGTCAGGAATCGGGGTGCGTGCGGAATAACTCGAGTCGGCCCGGCGCCCGTAAGCTCCTGCCATGAGCGATGCACATGTGCGCGAGGCCTACGACTCGCGAGCTGCGGAATACATCGAGCTTTTTGAGGACGTCAGACAGGTGGCCGAACCCGACCGAAACCTCATAGGACGTTGGCGCGATTCCACTCCTGGGCTTCTGCTGGACGCCGGTTGCGGACCGGGACACTGGACTAGCTTCCTGCACGACGGTCACCGGGATGTTCTGGGTATAGATCTCTCGGAAGAATTCCTGGCCACAGCTCGTGACCGGTACCCCACGCTCCCGTTTATTCACGGCACTTTTCGAGAGTTGCCCACGCTCTCGGCGAGTTTTGGAGGCATCCTGGCTTGGTATTCCATGATTCATGCATCCCCCACCATTGTGCCTGCGATTCTCGACGAGTTCGCCCGGTGCTTAGAACCGAGCGGAGGTTTGCTCATCGGTTTCTTCGAGGGCAAGGCCGAACGGGAGTTTCCCCACGCAGTAGCGCCGGCCTACTTCTGGTCCGTTGAGTCCCTGGAAGCCGTCCTTGGCAACGCCGGCTTTACGGTCACTGAACGCCACCAACGTCATGACCATGGCCATCGCCCGCATGCAGCATTGAGAGCGCGGCTAGACCGCTGAGTAGGCGCCTCCAGATGCCCGTTGAGGATTGGCTACCGGGCACTCCGGCGCCCCGGATACGCTGGATCTCATGTCTCGAGTTCTGATCACCGGCATGTCGGGAGCGGGCAAGACCGCTGTGCTGAACGAGTTGTCCCGGCGGGGTTACCGAACAATCGACACCGACTACGATGCCTGGGTGCTTCCCGATGGAACATGGGATGAACCGCGGATGTCGGAACTTCTAGCGTCTGATTCGTCCGTGGTTGTCTCGGGGACTGTCGAGAATCAAGGTCGCTTCTATGACCGTTTCGCCGTTGTTGTCCTCCTGAGCGCACCGGTAGAAGTCCTCATCGAGCGAGTCTCGGTTCGTACGAACAATCCCTACGGCAGCTCAGAGGCAGACCAGTCTGCGATCCGCCAATATATTCTCGACGTCGAACCTCTGCTTCGAAACGGGGCCACCCTCGAACTCGATGGTCGTCGACCGGTCGCAGAACTGGCGGATGAGGTTGAACGTCTAATCGTGGCGTCCGATCACACCTGACGCCCAGTAAACGATGCTCAAACGGGGCAGTGTTGGGCCTTGGCGGAACTGAACGCAACCCTGCCTCGGGTAAGCAAGTAGGTGAATAACTTCTCCCTCCCCTTTGTCACGGTGAAGGACCGGCTTACGGGCGGTCATATGATCAATTCGTGACCGCCCGAATCCGCTTCGCGACGCCGTCTGACTACGCCGCAGTCGAGACGATCGAAAATGCTGCCGATCGAATTCTCATTGATTGGCTGCTCCCTGAGCAGTGGCCGCCCGCCCCATCTGGCGCTTCGAGAGCGTCAGAGCCCGGATACGTCCTGGTCGCTGAAGCGGCCGACACAGGCGCTGTTGTGGGTTTCGTGCACGTCATTGAGTCAGACGAGATTGCTCACTTGGAGCAACTCTCGGTATCGCCCGAATATAGTCGTCGCGGATATGGGCGCATGCTGATCGATGCCGCGAAGAAAGAAGCCCGAGGACGGAGGCATAACCGGTTGACCCTGCGTACTTATGCCGACATCCCTTGGAATGCGCCTTTTTACTCGCGAGTTGGTTTTACGGAGGAGGCCCCTTCGACTGACTTCCACCGCAAACTGGTCCATGTTGAAGACAGCCTCGAGCTTGCTAGGTACGGGCGTCGCGTACAGATGGTCACAGTGCTGGAGTAGTTCCTTCCCCTCCGTATAGCGACCGGCATACGGGCGCGTTCTGAGCGACATTGTAGGGTGAGGCAATGGGGCACATTGGGTCTTATCTATGGAAGATCCGGCAACACCTCGGATCGCAACTCGTTCTTCTACCAGGCGCTCAAGTACTAGTGCTGGGACAAGAAGGCCATGCCTTGTTCCAGCGCCGAGCGGATAACGGAATGTGGGAGCTACCCGCTGGAGGCTGCGAACCCGGCCAGAGTTTCAGGACAGCGGCCATAGCCGAATTGTTTGAGGAAACAGGCATCGTCGCCAAAGCAGAGGACCTCCAACCCTTCGCGAGCCTGTCCGATCCTTCAATTCACACATTGACCTACCCCAACGGCGATCAGGTTCAAGCCTTCGCTATGTGTTTTGTGCTAGCTAGCTGGGAAGGAAGCCTCTCAGCAGAAGAGTGCGAGGTGAGTGACCTTGGGTTCTTTCCACTGGTTGATCCACCGGATCCCACTCATGCCCCGACCCTGGAAGTTCTGAAGCTGTATGCGCTGTTCCAGGAAACCGGTGTTTTTCAGGCAAACTAGGCGTACCGCTGAAGGATCCTTCAACGGGACATCTACGGCCCTAATGGAACATGAATTCCATCGCACGGGGGCCATTCGCAGGGATGGATAAGTTCACGCTCATGTTTGTAGCGATGGGGACCCGTTGAAGGGGGCAACCTAGGCGAAGAATCTCCTGACCAAGTCCATAGTAAAGCGACCTTGACGTAAAGGGCACTTGTCTGTAAAGTCCCCTTGACTAAGAGATGAGCGCGTAGCTAGAGAGGCGGACAGCATGAATGACACCAAAATTGCACGGAGCCGATGGGGACGTGCACGCTTTGGTGGCGGTTCCTCGACATTGTTGGGTACATCGCTGGTGATCGGGACACTCATCTCCACGGGCTTGGGCGGGCTCTTCGTGTTGCTGAGCGATGTAGAGCGTCCTGTGCTTGCGTTCGCCCTTGTGGTAGTTGGAACTCTGCCGGTCGCGGCAACCCTCGGGTGGGCAGTCTTGGTTGACCGTTCAACTCTTGCTGGGGCGATCGACAAGCCAGACGACTCCATCGAATCCACTTGGCATGAAAAAGCGGCAAGCGGGACCTTCGGAGATATCCTCATTGTCGGCGGCCTTGGTGCCGCCGGATTCGCTTTCGCTGGAATCGAAGCACCTGTCACCTGGGTCTTGTCCGCGATCGTGCTTTTTGCCATGCTCGACTTCGCAGCACGCTACCTCTGGCTGAAGAAAACAGCTGCCTGATGCAGAATACGCTTCCACAGCGCCGCCAAGCCCTCGGGTGGTCTCAACAGCGATTGGCTGACGAACTCGGAGTATCGCGCCAAACCATCATTTCGATAGAGAAGGGCCGTTATGATCCATCGCTACCGGTCGCGTTCAGGATCGCGGCCGTTTTCCAGTGCAGTATTGAAGACCTGTTCTGCTTCAATGAATGTGCTGGCTCGTAAGTCCTGAAATCCAGGGTCGAGATGCGCAAGCGGAAAAGAGTGCCGAGCGGGCTCGAATTTAGGGGTGGACCTCGTTATTCGCCACAGGCATAAGTTCTCACATATCGCTTTCGCTTCGGGGCACCTGCTTATGCGATGCGAATTTGTCCGGGGAGCCGCTCCTTTGCAGTTTGCAGTGCAAATGACCAGGGTCGGCAGTTGTGCCCGTCGGGTGCTGCCCAGAGTGGCCCGGAGTAGCTCTATATACAGCCACTCCGCATCCATTTGTGGAAGCTTGACGGGGACAGATTCGCCCAGATACAGAATGACTAAGAGATCGCCCGACCCAACGACAGGATTTCTGATAGACAGAGGGATGAACTCCGATGCAGAGACCGTCGTTAGCATCGAGAGGCAACGCCTTCACTCACTTGTGAACCGTGACATGTCGGTTGCAGAAAGACTTCACGCGACCGACTACCAACTCGTCACACCCAACGGCGGAAGCCTTAACAAGACGGACTATCTCAGCGATGTGTCGTCAAACCGTCTCGAATACCTTGTGTTCGAACCCGAGACGGAAATTTCTGTCCTCTCGTCCGGGTCGCTTGTCATTCTTCGATACATCGCCCGAATAGTGCTCAGCGTCGGCGTTGACGACGAACATGAATTTCGTGTATGGCACACGGATGCCTACGAGCAGAGGGACAGACATTGGGTGGCTGTCTGGTCACAGGCAACAACGATAACTGGCCGGCCCCTTGACCGACCCTCAGGCGCCCCGCTTTGACGGGTATGGACCGACTCGTTGAGTTTCTTTCAACCGGATTCGACGCGCCACTCTATGAGTGACGGTATGGGGACTGCTGATGGACCGGCCATGTCGCTCGCACACCAGGGCCTTACCGCGGCGACATAGCGCACTTTGATTCAGTGCAGGAAGCAGTTGCTCTCCTGCGTCCTCGCAGCTACAGAAGCACTCCACCGGGCCTGTGCTCTGGACGAGCGAATGCAACATTAAGACCCAAGCTAACGGGGCGCCGTCAGCCGGTACATCGAGGCGTATCGCCGGTCCTGAAGCCTGCAGCACAACGCTGGGCGGTGGCAGTTATGTGACTTGCTTGTTGACGGCCGCGCAAAACTCGTCGACGGAGTCAACACTTACGGTGTATTGCCTTCCATCGTGGAGATGCAGTGTCGCCTGAGACCCGCCCATAATGAACCCGCGATGGTTCTTGCCAAGGATTCGGTAGCCGAAACCAGCGTTCCCGAAGTTGGAGTCCTCAACCGCTCTAGCGATGTCCGTTACCGGTATTTTTGCCGAAAATATCCACGCACATCGCAGAACAACCTTCTCTTCCGTGACTTGGGCAGAAGCTGTCATCAGAAAGGAAATCACGAACACCAGAGTGCTGACGATAATCAACGAGACTGACTCAAAAAGCTTCCGGGACTCAGACTCGCCCGTATCCATGAAAGGGTTCGCTGAAGCTGCAATAATCCCAAGAATTGAAGCGACACGAAAGATCGTCGTCATGGTCCGATTGGGAGTAACTGACGACTTGTACAACGGGGCCGCCCCTGTCGCTTTCGTAGTTTCTTGAAGCTTCATTGCTGAGACACGACAAGTCTAAGAGAATCGCGGCTATCGGCGTTCGCAGAGGCAGGGACGTAGGGTTGGGAACCCTGTTTGGGGTTCCCAACCTCGACCATCTAGCCTCCAGTCCACAGGGGAATCATGAGCGCAAGCAGCAAGAGCAGCAGCAATGAGCCGAGGGTAGACGGGATCCAGTACCACTTGGACATCTGTAGTCCGAACAGTGAGAACACCACGGCACCAGCTACGGCGACAACCACCAGCGCGTTGTCGGTGACGAAAAAGAGGACCAGCGAAGCCACAAGCACAATCGTCGCCGCTATTGGTCCGGCAGTAGGTCGCCGCGCTGGAGTAACGACTGCCGCCATGGTCTCACCTTTCGTTACTGGCATTATGCCTGTTCACTTGCGCCTGGCGCTTCCGCCAGTCAGTCCACGTAGGTGATGATTGCCCTATGATCAGCCAGCGAGCCACACCCTTCCGCATCATCCTCGGAGCCCTTGCTGTTGGGGCACTGCTGGCTCAGCTGCTGATTGTTCCGCAGGTCGCCGCAGAGTACGCCGGCGCCTACCCCGAGGTTGCGTACCTGGCGCCCCCGTACGTCACGGCAATCGTGATTGCCATCGGCGGTTTCGAGGTGGCCTTGCTGGCATCCTGGCAGCTGCTTTCGGCCGCGGTGGCGGGCAACGTGTCCTCCAGCCGGTCAAAGCGATGGGCCACCGTCATGACGGCTTCGCTATGCTTCATGTCGCTGATCTTTGCAGGCGTTTTTGTCCACGCCGGATCCGTCGCAAACGTCGGCGGGCCACCGATGATGTTCGGACTGCTGGTCTCTCTCGCTCTCGTGCCCGTTGCGTTCAGTGTGAGAGCCAAGGCACTGGGGTTCTTGGCGGGAAACGACGTCCATGAACGTGGTGTCGCGTAACTGAAACGCCCCGGGCCTGCACTCGCGGGTAACGGCGCCGTTTCCCCGGCCGGCACCGCCGTCGTCCTGAAGGAGCGGTACGACGGCGGTGCCCTGCTTCGGCGGCTGCGGTTACCGCTCCGGGTGGAACTTTCGGCCGTTGACCCGTTCGGAGGCGCCGACCCGGTCCAGGTAAGGGGTGATGCCGCCCAAATGCAGCGGCCAGCCCGCACCCATGATCATGCACAGGTCGATGTCTTCCGGGGCGGCCACCACGCCTTCTTCCAGCATGAGCCCGATCTCCTCGGCGAGGGCGTCCTGGGTGCGCCGCAGCAGCTGCTCGGAGCTGCTGGGGGAGTCTCCGAACTCCAGCAGCGCCAAGGTCGACTCGGGAATCACCTGCCGGCCGTCGTCGTCCGTGATCCAGAGGGACGTGATGCCGTTGTCGATGAGCCGCTGCTGGTTGGCAGAGACCCGGAAGCGGTCGCCAAAAGCCGCATTCAGCGACTCGGTGACATGCTGGGCCACCGGGATGCCGACCATGGCCAGCAGGGTGAACGGGGTCATCGGCAGGCCCATGGGTTTGAGCGCGTTGTCGGCGATGTCGGCGGGAGTGCCCTCGTCGAAGGCGTTGGACACTTCCCCCATCAGCCGCAGCAGCACGCGGTTCACCACGAAGGCGGCGGCGTCCTGGACCAGCACGGTGGTCTTCTTGAGTGCCTTGCCCAGGACGAAGGCGGTTGAGAGCACCTCGTCGCTGGTCTTCGGCGCCCGGACGACTTCCAGCAGGGGCATGACGGCCACCGGGTTAAAGAAGTGAAAGCCGACCACGCGTTCGGGATGCAGCAGGTCCGCTGCCATCTCCGTGACCGACAGGGATGAGGTGTTGGTGGCGAGGATGCAGTCCTCGGAGACCACTGCCTCGACCTCGGCGAAGACCTGCTTCTTGACCGCCAGTTCTTCGAACACGGCCTCGATCACAAAGTCGGCGTCCGAAAACGCTTCCTTGGAGACCGAGCCGGTGACCAGGGCCTTGGTGCGGTTGGCCGCGTCGGCCGAGAGCCGCTTCCTGGCCAGCAGCTTGTCCACTTCGGCGTGGACATACCCCACACCCTTGTCCACCCGGGCCTGGTCGATGTCTGTCAGGACCACCGGAACCTTCAGCTGGCGGGCGAACAGCAACGCCAGCTGGCTGGCCATCAGGCCCGCGCCGACCACGCCCACCTTCGTGACGGGCCGGGCGAGCTTGGGGTCCGGCGCGCCGGTCGGCCGCTTGGAACGCTTCTGCACAAGCTCCAAGAAGGCGTACACCGTGTCGCGGAAGTGCGGGGTCTGCATCAATTCCGCCAGCGCTTCGACTTCCAGCCCGGCGGATTCCGGCTGGCTCCTGCCCCGGCCGGCGTCCATCACGTCCAGCACCTTGGCGGGCGCGGGCGCGGCGTTGGACGTCTTGGCTTCCACGAACTTCCGGCCGGCCGCGATGGCCCGGTCCCAGTCCGCCTCGGTGGCGGCGGAGGTTCCAGCGCGGCGATCCGCGACCAGCCGGCGGGCGTCGTCGTCGGTGAGGATCCGCGTGGCCCAAACCAGCGACTGCTCCAGGAAATCGGCCGGTTCGAACAGGACGTCGGCGACACCCAGCCGGTAGGCGGCCGCGCCGTCGAGCGCCTTGTTGTTGCTCAACGGGTTCTCGACCATGACCTTGACGGCATTCGCCGGGCCGATCAGCCGCGGGAGCCGGTAGACCCCGCCCCAGCCGGGGATCAGGCCCAGGAAGGCTTCCGGCAGCGAGATGGCGCCGGCGCCGGTGGAGACGGTGCGGTAGTCGGCGGCGAGCGCGATCTCCAGCCCGCCGCCCATCGCTGCTCCGTTGATGAAGGCGAACGTCGGGACACCCAGGGAGGCGAGCGTGGCATAGGCATCGTGGCCCAGCCTGGCCATGGTCCGTCCGTCTTCGGGGCCGGTGAGCCTGCCCACGGCGCCCAGGTCGGCCCCGGCCACCAGGTAGTACGGCTTGCCGGTGATGGCGACGGCGGAGATCCCGCCCGCCGCGGCCCGCGCCTTGAGCCCTTCGAGTGCCGTGCCGAGTTCCACCAGGCTGTTGGGGCCCAGGGTGGTCGGCTTGCGGTGGTCCAGGTCGTTGTCCAGGGTCAGCAGCGCCAGGGTGCCGGCACCGGGCAGTTCCACATCCTGCACGTAGGAGTGGGTGACGGTCTCGTCCGGAAACTTCGCGGCCAGGGCCGTGTAGTCGGGGTTCATGCGTGGTCCTCTCGTGCCTGTGCTGCCGCGGGGGCGGCGGTTCCGACAGTTGCGGCGGCCGTATCGGCGGCGCCGCCCGAATAATCTGCATGGTGCGGGTTCTCCCAGATCACCGTTCCCCCCATGCCCAGCCCGATGCACATCGTGGTCAGTCCGTAGCGCACCGACGGGTCGTCCGCGAACTGGCGGGCCAGCTGGGTCATGAGGCGAACGCCGGAGGCGGCCAGGGGATGGCCGACGGCGATGGCGCCGCCATAGCGGTTGACGCGGGGATCGTCGTCGGCGATCCCGTAATAGTCCAGGAAGGACAGCACCTGTACGGCGAAGGCCTCGTTGATCTCGAACAAGCCGATGTCCGCGATGTCCAGGCCCGCCATCTTCAGGGCCTTCTCGGTGGCAGGGACGGGCCCGATGCCCATCACCTCGGGCTCGACTCCGGCGAAGGCGTAGGAGACCAGGCGCATCTTCACCGGCAGGCCGAGCTCGCCGGCTGCCTCCGCAGAGGCCAGCAGCGAGACGGTGGCGCCGTCGTTGAGGCCGGCGGCGTTGCCGGCGGTGACCCGGCCGTGCGGGCGGAACGGGGTCCGCAGCCCGGCCAGGTCTTCCACGGTAGTGTCCGGCCGCGGGGGTTCGTCCGCGCTGTGCAGCGACCAGCCTTCACCCGGTTTGCGGCCGGCCACCGGCACCAGGTCGGGCTGGATGCTGCCGTTCCGGTAGGCCGCGGCGAGCTTGGCCTGGCTGGCCGCAGCATAGGCGTCCGCGCGTTCCCTGGTGATCGCGGGGAAGCGGTCATGCAGGTTTTCGGCGGTATTGCCCATGTTCAGCGCCGCGGGGTCCACCAGGCGCTCGCCGGCGAACCGCGGGTTCGGATCCGCACCCTGGCCCATTGGGTGGTTGCCCATGTGTTCCACGCCGCCGGCCACGACCACGTCGTACGCGCCGAAGGCGATGCCGCCGGCCGTCGTCGTCACGGCGGTCATGGCGCCGGCGCACATCCGGTCAATGGCGAAACCGGGGACGGAGCGGGGCAGGCCGGCAAGAAGCGCGGCGGTGCGGCCGATGGTCAGGCCCTGGTCGCCGGTCTGCGTGGTGGCGGCGATGGCCACGTCGTCGATGCGGCCCGGCGGCAGCGACGGGTTGCGGCGCAGGAGTTCCCGGATGCACTTGACCACCAGGTCGTCGGCCCGGGTGCCGGCGTGGATCCCCTTCTCACCCGCCTTCCCGAACGGGGTGCGCACGCCGTCGACGAAGACGACATCGCGCAGGGCGCGGGGCGGGGACGTAGGGCTCACCTGATACCTCCATGAGATGCGGGACACAGTGCTAGCCAAGATGTTACCCGTGGGTAACTTAGGCAGCAAGTACGGCTGCTGGTCCGGTGGAACGAATGCAGCGGGTATGCTGCGGCGGCTACGCTGGGCGCAGACAACCGGCGAGGGGACATGGAAGCAGAAGAGCAGCGGCACCGGGCGGCGGTGCCCTCTGCCGGCGCCTTCCTGGTGCTGGCGGCGTCGGTGCTGTGGGGGACCACCGGAACGGCCGCCACCTTCGCGCCCGGCGTCGGACCGCTTGCCATCGGAGCGGTGGCCATGGGAGTGGGCGGGCTCTTCCAGGCGCTGACCGCGCTGCGGCCGATGGGGCATGCCCGGCCGCAACTGCGGGTGCGGTGGAAGCTGGTGCTTCTGGGGGCGGTCGCCGTCGCCGTGTACCCGTTGGCCTTTTACAGCTCCATGCACCTGGCCGGCGTTGCCGTCGGCACGGTGGTGAGCATCGGCTCCGCCCCCTTGGCGTCAGCGCTCATCGAACGGGCTGTCGACCGCCACATCCTGGGCGCCCGCTGGGCCGGCGCCGCCGTGCTGGGGCTCTCCGGAACCGCCCTGCTGTGTTTCGCGGCCGCGGGAGGCGGCGACGGTGCGGCGGACGGCGACGGCGCCGGGGGTGCGGGCGGCACGCTTGCGGGCATTGCCCTGGGCCTGTTGGCGGGACTGACCTACGCCCTCTACTCGTGGGCGGCGCATCGGATCATCGGCGGAGGGGTTCCCGCACGTGCCGCCATGGGTGCGATGTTCGGCCTGGGCGGACTGTTGCTGATGCCGGTGCTGCTGGCCACGGGCGCTCCGCTGTTGGCCTCGTGGGGCAATGCGGCCGTGGGGGCCTACATGGCACTGGTCCCGATGTTCGCCGGCTACGTGTTGTTCGGCCTCGGCCTTGCGCGGGTCCGCGCGAGCACCGCCACAACGCTTTCGCTGGCGGAGCCTGTCGTGGCCGCCGTGCTGGCCGTGCTGGTGGTGGGCGAGCGGCTGTCACCGGCGGGCTGGATCGGCGTAGCCCTGGTCATCGCGAGCCTCGCCGTC
>NZ_JBNHGL010000050.1:0-17781 GCF_059091245.1 Arthrobacter sp. Y3225116 | reverse complement strand
TAATTAGTTGTTAGTGTTGTTATGAGGTGTGCTTTTCCTATCTGATGGCCGTGGAGGGCCTGTCCGGCAACGTGGTGCCGCCCGAGGACCTGGCAGGCCGGGTCGAGGGCGGCGAGGCGGTCTTCAGCTGGACCAATCCGGACCCGCGGGACGGCGACATGTTCATCTGGACGCCCGTTACCGCGTTGGGCCGGGGCGAGCCCGAGCGCACCGGCGAACCCGAGGCGTCCGTGCCGCTGGCGCAGAACGACCGCACCTGCATCGAAGTGGTGGTGGTGCGGGCCAATGGCCGGGCCTCGGATCCGGTCCGCGGTTGCGCGGATCAGTAGTTGCCCGGACTGGGTGGCTTTTGCGGGTAGGTTTGGAACGATGAATCACGCGCTGACCCTGGTCGGCGCAGACAAGGGGGCTAGCGGTGTCGGATGTGAGCATTGAGTTCTGCGGCGAATGGTATGAAGCCACGAACGACGACGTGTTCACCATTGGGCGCGAAGGCGACCTGGAGATCGACGACAACCCCTACCTGCACCGCAAGTTCCTGCAGATCGCCCACTATGACGGCATCTGGTGGCTGGCCAACGTGGGTTCCCTCATCTCCGCGACCATCGCCGATTCCACCGGGGGCATGCAGGCGTGGCTGGCGCCGGGAGCGCGGATCCCGATGGTCTTCAGCCAGACGAACATCGTTTTCACGGCCGGCCCCACAACCTATGAGCTGTCGGTCCACGTGAAGACGCCGTCGTTCCGCCAGGAACACCGGGACACGGACGCGGTGGGCGAGACCACCATCGGCCCGGTGGTGTTCACCGCGTCGCAGAAGGCCCTGATCCTGGCCCTGGCCGAGCCGATGCTCAAGCGTGACGGGACCGGGCTCAGCTCGATTCCGTCGTCCTCGCAGGCTGCGGCCAGGTTGGGCTGGCCCCTGACCAAGTTCAACCGCAAGCTGGACAATGTCTGCGACAAACTGGACCGGGTGGGCGTCGCCGGGCTGCGCGGCGGCGGCGGAAAGCTTGCCACCAACCGGCGCGCGCGGCTGGTCGAACACGCCGTCACCTCCCACCTGGTCACCGCGGCCGACCTGCCGCTGCTCGACGAACGGCCGGACGCCGAAGACTGAGCGGCCGCCGGGCCACCGGGGGCACGCGGGCTCCGCCGTCGTCGCCTGAACCGCCCTTCTCGGGCAAGATAGTCAGGTGAGCACAGTCGAAACACCTGCCAGCGGCATTCCCAGTGACGAGATCCGCCACGAGTACGAGCAGCTGACCGAGGACGTCCGCAAGTACCGTTACGCGTACTACAACGAGGACGCCCCGCTGGTCTCCGACGCCGAATTCGACGGGCTGTACCGGCGGCTGGAAGAGATCGAGGCGCTGCACCCGGAGTTGGTGGCCAACGACTCGCCCACGCAGGAAGTCGGCGGCGAGGTTTCGGCCGCGTTCGCCCCGGTGGAACACCTGCAGCGGATGTACTCGTTGGAGGACGTCTTTTCACTGGACGAGCTGAAGGCCTGGGTGGACCGCGCCACGGCGTCGGTGGCCAACCTGGGCAACGGCAGGAAACTGCGCTGGCTCAGTGAAGTGAAGATCGACGGCCTGGCCGTCAACCTGCTCTACCGCAATGGTGAACTCATCCGCGCCGCAACCCGCGGGGACGGCACGACCGGCGAGGACATCACGCACAACGCCCTGACCATCGCGGACATTCCGCGCCGGCTCTCCGGCACCAACATCCCGGCCGAGGTGGAGATCCGCGGCGAAATTTTCATTCCCACCAAGGACTTCCTGGCCCTGAACGAGCGGATGGTGGAGGCGGGCAAGGCGCCGTTCGCGAACCCGCGGAACTCGGCGGCCGGCTCGCTGCGGCAGAAGGACCCGAAGGTGACGGCCGAGCGGCCGCTGCATATGTTCGTCCATGGGATCGGCGCCCGCGAAGGGCTCGACGCCGAGAGCCAATCGGAGACCTACGCCCTGCTGCAGGAATGGGGGCTGCCCACCAGCCCCTACTTCAAGGTCGTGGACAGCTACGAAGAGGTCCTGGAGTTCATCGAGCACTACGGCGAGCACCGCCACGACCTGCTGCACGAAATCGACGGCATCGTGGTCAAGGTGGACGACTTCGGCCTGCAGCGCGCGCTGGGCCACACGTCGCGGGTGCCGCGCTGGTCCGTGGCCTATAAGTATCCGCCGGAAGAGGTCCACACCAAGCTGCTGGACATCCGGGTGAACGTGGGCCGCACCGGCCGGGTGACGCCGTACGGGGTGATGGAGCCGGTGAAGGTGGCCGGTTCCACGGTGGAGATGGCCACGCTGCACAACCAGGACGTGGTCAAGGCCAAGGGTGTGAAGATCGGCGACATCGTGGTGCTGCGCAAGGCCGGCGACGTCATCCCGGAGATCGTGGGCCCGGTGCTGGCGCTGCGGGAGGCGCAGGATCCGCCGGTGCGCGAGTTCGTGATGCCCACCGACTGCCCCTCGTGCGGCACCCCGCTGGCTCCCGGCAAGGAGGGCGACGTCGACCTGCGCTGCCCGAATGCCAAGTCCTGCCCGGCGCAGCTGACCGAGCGGGTGGCCCATTTGGCCGGCCGCGGCGCCTTCGACATCGAAGCGCTGGGCTACGAGGCGGCGTTCGCGTTGACCCGGCCGGCCGAACCCGAACAGCCTCCGCTCACCAACGAGGCCGGGATTTTCAACCTCAGGCCCGAGGACCTGGCCGACGTGCGGATCCGGCGCGAGAAGAAGAACAAGGGGGTGCCCACCGGCGAGACCGAGCTGGTGCCCTACTTCTATACCAAGGGCACCGCCAAGAAGCCTTCGGTTCCCACGGCCAACACCAGGAAGCTCTTCGAGGAGTTGGAGAAGGCCAAGACCCAGCCGCTCTGGCGCGTCCTGGTGGCTCTGTCCATCCGGCACGTGGGTCCCACCGCGTCCCGCGCCCTGGCCACGGCCTTCGGGTCGATGGACGCCATCCGGGCCGCCAGCGAGGACCAGTTGGCGCACGTCGACGGCGTCGGTCCCACCATCGCGGCGGCGCTGAAGGAGTGGTTCGCCGAGGACTGGCATGCCGGGATTGTCGATGCCTGGGCGGCCGCCGGCGTGCGGATGGCCGACGAGGTGGACGAGAGCATGCCCCGCACGCTGGAGGGGCTGACCGTGGTGGTGACGGGTACGTTGCCGAACTTCAGCCGTGACGAGGCCAAGGAAGCGATCATCATCCGCGGCGGCAAGGCCTCGGGCTCCGTCTCGAAGAACACCAGCTATGTGGTGGCCGGCGAGAACGCGGGGACCAAATTGGACAAGGCCGAGTCCCTGGGCCTGACCGTGCTGGACGAGGACGGTTTCCGCCGGCTGCTGGAAACCGGCACGGCATGACGGGGGAGCGGCCAGGGCCCGGGCCCAGCTGGCAGCAGCTGCTTTCCGCCTTGGCCAGCCAGCGCCTGCGCGGGCTCTATGCCGCCCTGGTGCTGGGCCAACAGCCGGAGATGACCGCCAAGGAACGGCAGAAGCTGGTTGCCTCCGGCCTGGTGACGGACGACGGCGGTGCCCTCGCCGTCGAGCCGGGCGTCTTCAAGGCCGCGCTGGCCGCGGCACGGAAACCCGGGCCGGCCGGGCCGGAAAGGTTCCTCACCGGCGGGCTGGTGGTGCTGCCGTCCCGCGCCTCGGACCGGCTGGAACTGCTGGGCTACATCCGCGACCGCGTCATCGCCGGAGGCGAGGTCATGACCGAGAAGGACCTGAACGCCCGGTTGGCCGCGTTCACCTCCGATGTGCCGATGCTCCGCCGCGCCCTGGTCGATGACGGCTTCCTGGACCGCGAGCCGGACGGCAGCGACTACCGGGTCGGCCACCGCCGCACCAACGGCCCCGGGCAGCAGTAGCAGCGGGCACGTGCGCCGTTGGCGGCGGCAGGCACGTCGCGCAGCGCGCGGACATCCGGGCGGCCTCGTGAAACCATCGTGACTGGCATCACCCGCCATGGGACGATGGAGGTGCGAGGTGAGCCATGAACGAATTCTTTGCTGATGGTTTCCCCTGGTGGTTCATCTGGGTCGGTTTCGCCGTGGTCTCCGGTATGGGACAGCGTGCCAAGCGCACCCGGCGCGGCCAGGGCTGGAACCGCGGGGGCCGGCGCCACGAAAGCGCACGCTCGGAGGCTGCCCGCCGCGAGGCCGACCGGCTGCGTGCCGCCGCCGCTGCCGAACAGCAGCGGCTCCGCGACACCGCGGCGGTGATGGCCGACCACGATGCGGTCAACGCACGCTGGCTGGACTACGAGCTGGACGTGGCCAAGCTGATCGATTTTCCCATGATGTCCGATGTCCGCGAGCCGCTCACGGTGGCGTTCCTGCGCGCCAAACGGACCGCGGACGGGCTGCGGCCGGTCACCGCTGCGGAAGTTGCCACCGACGAGCGGCTGCGCGAATACCGCGAGGCCGTGCGGGCCTACGAGGTCGCCTTCGACATCGCCGAACGCGAGGCCCGCCGCATTCAGGACCAGCACTTCAGCGGCCCCGAACGGCTGCGGCTGAACACCGCACGCCGGCTGCTGACCATCGCGGTGGACCGGGCGGCAACCCCCGCCGAGCGGCAGTTGGCCTACGCACGGGCCCGCAAGGAGCTCGACGGTCTCTTGGCGCTGCCGGCCGAGGCCGTCGCCGCCCTGCAGCGGCGGGTCCATCCGGAGTTGCTCCCGCCCCTGCCCGGTCCGGCGGCTGGACCGCCGGCGGGACGGCGGTACGGCGGCGAGGCCTGAACCCCGAACCCCCATTGGCGCGCACCGCCCGCGGTGCGGGAAACTGGTCAGGTAAGCCCCGACGTCGTACTTTCCATACCCGCAAGGACACCGCCCAAGCACATGCAGATCACCATCCGCCCTGCCACCGCCACCGATTTCGACGACGTGGAGCGCCTGACGCGCGAGGCGTACCTGGCCGCGGGACACTTCCCGGCAGCCGACCACCCGTATCTGGTGCACGTTTCCGACGTGGCGCACCGGGCACAGCATGCCGAGATCTGGGTGGCCGAGCGGGGCGGAAAGGTGGCCGGGGCGGTCACCCTGGCGCAGGCTGGCGGGGAGTATGCCGACATTGCCCGGGAGGGTGAACTGGAGTTCCGGATGCTGGCCGTGGATCCGGGGCTGCAGCGCTCCGGCGTCGGCCGGGCCCTCGTGGACGCCATCGTGGAGTACGCGCGCACGCTGCAGGGCATCAGCGCCGTGAGCCTGACCACCGGCAGCGACTGGACCGCGGCGCACCGGCTGTATGAATCGCTGGGATTCGACCGGGTGCCGGAGCGCGACTGGCCGGTACCGGGGACCGACATCCGGCTGCTGGTCTTCGTGAAACGCCTCTAGCAGCCGCAGGGACGGACGCTGCAGGCAGCGCATGCTCAGGGTTTGCTGAGGGTAAACGAATCGGTGAAGTTCGCGCCGCCGGCGCCCACAAACGTGGCCTTCAGGGAGTCCTCGGTCACCTCGATCTCCACGAACCCGTGCGTGGGCTCGACGTTTGCGCCGGAGTAGGCGGCGAAGTAGGGTGCCTCGGCGTCGGAGCCGTTGATGTCGCGCAGCGGTTGCCCGCCGGTGCCGACCGTCGCGAAGACCGTGCCGGCACCGGACTCGAAGTCGGCGTCGGTGTCGGAGATGCAGGCATTATTGCTTTGCGCGGGCAGCAGCGACGGACAGTTCGGGCCCAGGGCGAGTTGGTGTGTCCGCTGGTAGAGGTGTTCGTGGCCGTGCAGCACCAGGTCCACCTTTTTGTCCAGCAGCAGATCCGTCACGGCGGGACCGGGATCGCACTCGTAGCGGCCCACCGAGTGGCAGGGCTTGTGGGAGCCAACCCCAACCCACGGAATGTCCGCCGCGCGGGCCGAGTCTATGGCAGCGGCCGTCCACCGGTACTGCTCGGTCCCGGGAAGGTAGTCCCATCGGCCGGATTCGGGAAACTCCAGGCCCGGCGAAATCAGTATCAGCCGCAGCAGGGGATTCCGCTGCGGGATGTCCACGAACCATTGCCGCCCATAGGTGCCTTGGACGCCGGGTAAGCGGGGAGGAAGGCAGCGGGCGAATTCATCGATCGAACCGTTCCGGCCATCGCTTTCGTGGTTTCCGGAAACCAACTGCAGGGGGATATCCGGCCCCAGGTGGTCGGTGACGAAACTGCACCACCCCGATTCTGTGCCGGGAAGCCCGTAGGACAGGTCGCCGAGCGCCAGGCCGAAGCGTGGACCGCTTCCCGCCATCGCTTCCAGCACCATCGCGGCACCTTCGTCGAAGCCGAAGTCCCCGGCCGCCGCGAATCTCACGCTTTCCGCGGAGTTGCCGCCTGTCCGGGGCGCGGGGGCCGCCGTG
This sequence comes from Arthrobacter sp. Y3225116, assembly GCF_059091245.1. Classification (NCBI taxonomy): domain Bacteria; kingdom Bacillati; phylum Actinomycetota; class Actinomycetes; order Micrococcales; family Micrococcaceae; genus Arthrobacter; species Arthrobacter sp. Y3225116. Next base: position 11,436 of record NZ_JBNHGL010000050.1, on the reverse strand, counting down.
CCGGCCGGGTCTGAGGCAGGTGGTGACGTAACCGGCGGGGCGGCGGGCGCGTGGGAGGTCAAGGAAGTGGGTCCCGTCGAGGCTTGCGGCGCCGGGTCGGGAGAGCCTTGCCCTGGGCTGCTGCAGCACGGCAGCATGAGGGCGGCCAGGGCTATGGCAGCCAGTCGAGCCGGACGCATGGGGCCTCCTCGCCGCGACGGACTCCGGTGTCCGGTCGGAAGCCCGACACCCCTACCGGCCGTTCGCGGGGGCCACATTCTAGGTGCCCGGCCTAAGGCGGTCAAACTGCTTCGCTATTTTCCTTGTCGCCCGCTGGCCGTTTGTGCCACACTGGGGACAGCATTTTGAGTGATCCGTTGGGGAACACGCCGGTCGGCCAACGCCTCGATGGGGACCGGAGCTACGCCAAGGCAGGCCGAACTCCTACCGTGCGGACCGGGCGTCCGCACAAGCTTCATGGGTGAGCGGGGACGGGTAGTGACCCGAATCGCTCTGCGCCGTTGGGGGCGTTTTTATGTCTGGCTTGTTGGTTCGCTGGACCCTCAAATTCCGGTTGCTGGTCTTGGCTGCCGCGGCGGGCATTCTCGGGTTGGGACTGGTGACCCTGCCGTCGATGCCGGTGGACAACCTCCCCGAATTCGCCCCGCCCCATGTCGAAATCCAGACCGAGGCGCTGGGTCTGTCGGCCGTAGAGGTCGAGCAGCTGATCACGTCTCCGATGGAGGCCGACCTGCTCAACGGCGTGGCATGGCTGGATGAAATCCGTTCGGTCTCCGTCCCGGGTTTATCCTCCATCGAGATGGTCTTCGAACCCGGCACCGATATCCTGCGGGCCAGGCAGCTGGTGGCAGAGCGGTTGACGCAGGCCTTCGCGCTGCCGAACGTCTCTACGGCCCCGGTGCTGATGCAGCCGCTGTCGTCGAACAGCCGGGTCATGATGGTCCAGCTGAGCTCCGCCGAGCAGTCGGTGATCGACATGTCGGTGCTGGCGCGCTGGAACATCAAGCCCGTGCTGATGGGCGTCCCCGGGGTGGCCAACGTGTCGATCTGGGGCCAGCGTGAACAACAGCTCCAGGTCCATGTGGACCCCGAGCGCCTCCGCGCACAGGACGTGACGCTGAACCAAGTGATTGAGACCACGGGTAATGCCGTCTGGGTGTCCCCGCTGAGCTTCCTGGAAGCCTCGACCCCGGGCACCGGCGGATTCCTGGAGTCGGCCAACCAACGCATCGGCATCCAGCACGTGCTGCCGATCCAGAACGCCGAGGACCTGGGCAAGGTCAGCGTCGAGGGGACCGGCGACAAGCCGCTCCAGCTCGCCGATGTGGCGGAGTTGAGAGAGGACCACCAGCCGTTGATCGGCGACGCCGTAACCGGAGACGCCCCGGGGCTCATCCTGGTCATCGAAAAATTCCCCGATGCCAACGTCGTCGAGGTCACCAAACACCTCGAGGAGGCACTGGACGAGCTTCGCCCCGGATTGCCCGGCATCGAGGTGGATTCCACGATCTTCCGCCCGGCAAGCTTTTTGGAGTCCGCCGCGAACCAGTTGGGGCTGGCGCTGCTCATCGGCCTGCTCGTGGTGACCGTTGGCATCGGCCTTGCCTTCCGATCCTGGCGGTATGCCCTCATCGGGCTTGCAGCCATCGTCCTGTCGGCCGTGGCTGCGGCGCTGATACTGCAGTGGCAGGGAGCCGTGCTGAACACCATGGCTTTCGCCGGCATCGTGCTGGCGCTGATCGTCGGCGTGGGCGACGTCATCGCCGACCTGCACAGCGTCCGGCACAAGGACACCGGCCAGCCTGCACGAACCTTCGCGCCGGCCCCCGCGCACCATGCCGGGCAGGAAACGGCGGCAGGCACCCCGGCCGGCTTCGGCGGGAATCAGCAACCGGCGGAGGCGACGGCGACCGACGGCCGGGAAAGCCTGCTGGCCCGGGCCCTGCGGCGGTCGAGAATGCCCATGATATTCGCGGCCCTGGCAACATTGCTCGCGCTGGCCCCGGCCTTGTTCATCCGGGGCGTCGACGGCGCCTTGCTGAGGCCCCTGATACTCTCCTACCTGCTGGCCGTCGCCGTGGGGTTCATCGTGGCCCACACCGTCACGCCCGCCCTTGCCAGCATTCTGGTGCCCGCCCGGGAGAAAAAGAGGCCGGCCCCCGCCGCCGTGCAGAAGGTCCGGCGCAGGCTGGACCACCTGCTCGCCTCCACCGCCGAGGGGCGGCGCTGGCTGGCAGCCGGCGTAGTCGCCGTACTCGGGATCGCCGCCCTGGCTGCGATCCCGCTCGTCGCTGCCGGAAACCCCGTGGTGGCTTCCGTGCCGGACCGCACCCTGCTGATTCAGTGGGACGCCGCTCCCGGCACCGCCAATACCGAGATGAACCGCATCACTGCCAGGGCCAGCGATGAACTACGGACGGTCGACGGCGTCGCGGCCGTCGGCGGCCACGTCGGGAGGGCCATCACATCGGATACCGAGGCGAACGTCAGTTCCAGCGAGATCTGGGTGACGCTCGAGGACGGCGCGAGCTTCGACCGGGTCAAAGCCGACGTGCAGGGAATCGTCGACGGCTACCCCGGCCTGGCGAACCGGGTGCTGACCTATCCGGAAGGCCAGGTCGACCGGGTTCGCCAGGCCAACGAGCAGGGCTTCCAAGTACGCGTCTACGGAATCGAGCTGCCCATCCTGCGGGAGAAGGCCGAAGAGCTCCAACAGGTCATGGCCGGGATCGACGGTGTAGCCAACCCGCGGCTGGACATTGCGGTGGACCAGCCGATCGCGGAGATCGAGGTCGACTTGGACGCCGCCGAACGGGTGGGCATCAAACCGGGTGACGTGCGCCGCGCCGCGGCCGCCATCCTGCAGGGCATCGAAGTCGGGTTCATCTTTGAGCAGCAAAAGGTTTTCCAGGTGATCGTCAAGGGCGACGAAGCTACCCGGGGCAGCCTCACCAGTGTCCGCGAGCTGTCCATCGATACTCCTGAGGGCGGCAGCGTGCGGCTCGGCGACGTAGCCGACGTGCGCATTAGTCCAAACCAGACGGTCATTCATCATGACAACACCTCGCGCCGCATCGACGTGCTCGCCGATATCGAGGGGCGCAGCCTGGGCGAGGTTCAGTCGGAAATCCGCGCAGCGATCGCCGAGATGGAATTTCCGGTCGAGTACCACGCGGAAATCCCGCCCCAGTACGAAGAACAGCAGGTTTCAGCCCAGCTGATTTGGTGGCTCGCGGCCGCGGCTGCCGTCGGCATCCTGATCCTGCTGCAAACCGTGCTCGGTAGTTGGCGGCTCGCCGCCCTGGTGCTGCTGGCACTGCCGGTCGCGCTGTCCGGAGGAGTGCTCGCGATCCTGCTCACCGGTGGGGATGGATCGCTGTATGCGTTGGTGGGGCTCGCGGCGGTGCTCGGCTTCGCCATCCGGGAAGCGTTGCAGCTGGTGGGGCATTTCCAGACGTTGCAGAGCGACGACCCGTCCCGTCGTCCGGTCGAACTGATGCGCAGGGCCGTCGGCGACCGGTTGCCGCCGATGCTCCTGGCGGCTGCGGTCGCTGCCCTGGCACTGGTGCCCTTGGTCGCCTTGGGCGGAACCGTCGGAGCCGTCACCATCCTGCCCCTGGCCGTGGTGCTTTGGGGCGGCCTGATCACCACCGCACTGCTGGTGCTGTGGGTCCTGCCGGTCTTGGTCCTCACGCTCGGCCCTTCCGGCCAACCCGACTGGTCGAACTCACTGGTCAATATGCACGAGTCTGTACTGCAACGGAGGCAGGAAATGTCATGACTGGCCAACGTCATGGACGCCACAGTGCGCTGGTCGCAGCGACGGCCGCGGCAACCATTGTGTTGTCCGGCTGCGCGGCAGCCGGCCCGGAAATGGAACCCCAGGGCATCGAGGCCGCCGTCAAGGAGACGATTCCCGGCTCCGAGCTGAACCGGCTCACCCTCACCGAGCAAGCGGCCGAACGGCTGGACCTGACCACGGAGCCGGTGGCCGCCGGAACCGGGAGTGGGCTGGAGATTCCCTACAGCTCGCTGATCTACGATGCTGCCGGCGACACCTGGGTCTACACCAACCCCGAACCCCTGGTCTTCGTCCGGGCTCCCGTCGAGGTGGACCGGATCGAGGGCGACGTCGTGCACCTCAGCGACGGCCCGGAGCCCGGCACCGACATCGTCACCCTCGGTGCCGCCGAACTCTTCGGCGCCGAGTTCGATACGGCCCACTGACATGCGCCGGATCGTCGCTTTCAGCCTCAAATTCCGGTCCGTGGTGGTGGCCATCGCCGTCGGAATCATGCTGTTCGGCGGCGTCAGCCTGAGTACCGCATCGGTGGACGTTTTCCCTGAGTTCGCACCGCCGAAAGTCGAAATCCAGACCATCTGCATCGGCCTGACCGCCTCCGAGGTGGAAGAGCTGGTCACCGTCCCGCTGGAAGAGGCCCTGAACGGCGTCGAGGGCCTGGACGACCTGCGCTCGAAATCCGTCTCCCAACTGTCCTCCATCGTGCTGATCTTCGAACCGGACACAGACCTGTTGACCGCCCGGCAACTCGTCTCGGAGCGGATCGCCAACACCACTCCGACCCTGCCCACCTGGGCATCGCCGCCGGTCATGCTGCAGCCGTTGTCGTCGACCAGCCGCGTCATGAAGATTGGCCTGACCTCCGACGAGCGCTCGCTGATCGAGATGTCGATGATCAGCTACTGGAAGATCCGCGCCCACCTGCTCCGCGTGCCCGGCGTCGCGAACGTGGCCATCTGGGGCGAGCGACTGCAGATGCTGCAGGTGCAGGCCGAACCCGAGAAGATGCGCGCCGAGGGCGTGTCGCTGAATCAGGTGATGACGGTCACCGCCGACGCCCTGGATGCAGGGCTGCTGCAATATTCCCCCGGCGCGGTGATCGGCACCGGCGGATACATCGGGACACCCAACCAGCGGCTGGGCATCCAACACGTGCTGCCCATTACGACGCCGGAGGCTCTGGCCAAGGTGACCATCGACGAGCGCGACGGCGATCCGCTGCGCCTGGGCGATGTTGCGCGCGTGGTTGAGGACCACCAGCCACTCATCGGGGACGCCGTGATCAACCAGGGCGAGGGGCTCATGCTCATCGTGGAGAAACTGCCCTGGGGCAACACCCTGGAAGTCACCAAAGGGGTGGAAGCGGCGCTGAAGACGATGGAGCCGGGCCTGAGCGGCATCGAGATCGACACTGAAATCTTTCGGCCCGCCAGCTTCATCGAAGAATCGCTGAACAACCTGACCGTGGCGCTGCTGCTCGGAACCGTCCTGGTGATGATGGTCCTCGGCGCGTTCCTGTTCCAATGGCGCACCGCGCTGATCAGCATCATCGCGATTCCGCTCTCGCTCGTGACCGCCGCGCTGGTGCTCTACCTCAGCGGCAGTTCGGTCAACACGATGGTCCTGGCGGGGCTGGTCATTGCCGTGGGCGTGGTCGTAGACGATGCCATCATCGACATCGAGAACATCATCCGGCGGCTGCGCCAGCACCGCGCCGATGGCGGCAGCAGGTCCACCATGCGGGTGGTGCTGGACGCTTCCCTTGAGGTCCGCGGGCCGATCGTTTATGCCACGTTGATCATCATCGTGGCGGCCATCCCCATCTTCTTCCTCGAAGGACTCACCGGGGCGTTCTTCCGGCCGCTGGCCATCTCCTACACCCTGGCGGTGCTCGCCTCGATGCTGGTCGCCCTGACGGTCACCCCGGCGCTGGCCCTGATCCTCATGCGCAACGTGCCGTTGGAGTCGCGCGAGCCTCCGCTGGTACGGGTCCTCAAACGCGGCTACCACGCCATCCTCAAGCGCTTCGTGCGGCGCCCGCGTCCGAGTTACGTGGTCTTCGGCGCCATCGCGGCAGCCGGGGCCGTGATGGCGCCATTCCTCGGGCAGTCGCTGCTGCCGGACTTCAAGGAGCGGGACTTCCTGATGCACTGGGTTACGCAGCCCGGCACCTCGGTGGGGGAGGAGTACCGCATCAGCCAGCGAGCTTGCGCGGAACTGCTGCAAATCGAGGGCGTGCGCAACTGCGGCGCCCACATCGGACAGGCGTTTGCCGCCGACGAGGTGGTCGGGGTCAACTTCGGCGAGAACTGGATCAGCATCGATCCGGCGGTGGACTACGACAAGACCCTGGCCGCGGTCCAGGAGGTCGTGGAAGGCTACCCCGGTATATACCGCGACGTGCAGACCTATCTGAAGGAACGGATCCGCGAGGTGCTGACCGGATCGAGCAACGCGGTGGTGGTGCGGCTCTACGGCGATGACCTGGACATGCTGCGGGAGAAAGCCGAGGAAATCAACGAGATATTCCAGGCAACCGACGGCGCCATCGACGAGCACGTGTCATTGCAGGTGGACGTGCCGCAACTTGAAGTGACCGTCGACCTGGAGACGGCACAGCGGTACGGGCTGAAACCCGGCGACGTCCGGCGCGCCGCGGCGACGCTGGTGGCCGGAGAAGAAGTGGGCGACGTCTACCGGGGCGGGAAGGCCTACGACGTCCAGGTCTGGAGTCCGGAGGAAATTCGTTCCGACGTGACCAGCATCAGAAACCTGCCCATCGACACCCCGAGCGGAGAACGCATCCGGCTGGCGGACGTCGCCGACGTCAGTCTGCGGCCCACGCCGAACGTCATTGAACGTGACGACAACTCCCGGCGCATCGACATCGAGGCCAACGTCGAAGACGGGGCGCTGGCCTCAGTGGTCGAGGCGATGGAGGCAGGGCTGGCAGAGATCGAGCTGCCGCCCGGGTTCCATGCCGAAATCCTCGGCGAGTACGAAGAACGGCAGGAGGCCACGCAGCTGCTGCTGACCCTCGCCGTTGTGGCGCTCGCCGTCATCTATTTGCTGCTGCAGGTGTCCTTCGGCAGCTGGCGCCTGGCGACGATGATCATGCTGACCCTGCCGATCGCGCTGGTGGGCGGCGTGTTTGCGGCTTTCCTGGGCGGCGGCGTGCTCTCCCTCGGGTCCATCGTCGGGTTCCTGACCGTGATGGGCATAGCCGCGCGCAACAGCATCCTGCTGATCAACCATTGCCAGCACCTGGAGAAGTTCGAGGGCGAAACCTTTGGTCCGGCGCTGGTGCTGCGCGGGGCGGGGGAACGGCTCTCGCCGATTTTGATGACCACGCTCGCTACCGGATTGGCGCTCGTGCCCCTGGTGGTGATGGGCAGCATCCCGGGGCACGAGATCGAGCACCCGATGGCGTTGGTTATCCTTGGCGGGCTGGTCACTTCCACGCTGTTGAACCTCTTCGTGGTCCCTTCGCTGTACCTGCGGTTCGCCAAGCCCAAGGCCGAACGCAGGGAAGCCGAGGCTGTCGCCGCGGGATAGTCCCTCGGCGTTCCCTGGCGAATCCCGACCCTTCTGCGCCGGTAGACTGAGAAGGAAAAGCATTCCATCCGCGTAGGAGACTCATGTCTGAGATCAATCGTGCGGCGGTGGCGCATTTGGCGCGGCTGGCCCACATTGAGATGACCGCCGAAGAACTGGACAAGATGGCCGGCGAACTCGACGTCATTGTCGATTCGATCAAGTCCGTCCAGGAAGTTGCCAGCCCCGACGTTCCGGCGACCTCGCACCCCATCCCGCTGAACAACGTGTTCCGCGAGGACGTGGTGGGGGAGACGCTGAGCCAGGAACTTGCCCTGGCGAACGCACCGGACCAGGCCGACGGCCGGTTCAAAGTTCCGGCGATCCTGGACGAGGAGTAGGGCGCAGCCATGAGCGAACTGATTACCAACAGCGCGGCCAAACTGGCCGAGATGCTGACCGCCTCGGAGGTGTCCTCGGTGGAGGTCACCCAGGCGCATCTGGACCGCATCGCCGAGGTCGACGGCGACATTAACGCGTTCCTGCACGTGAACACCGACGAGGCGCTCGCGGTGGCGGCGGACGTGGACAAAGCCCGCGCCGCCGGCGAAGAGCTGCATGCCCTGGCGGGCGTCCCGATAGCGATCAAGGACCTGATCGTCACCGTGGGCCAGCCCACCACCGCCGGCTCGAAGATCCTCGAAGGCTGGATGAGCCCCTACGACGCCACCGTGGTCAAGAAGATCCGGGCGGCACGCATGCCGATGCTGGGCAAGACCAACCTGGACGAATTCGCCATGGGTTCCTCCAGCGAGCACTCCGCTTACGGCCCCACCCGCAACCCGTGGGACCTGGACCGGATCCCCGGCGGCTCGGGCGGCGGCTCCGCCGCTGCCGTGTCGGCTTTCGAGGCACCGCTGGCGCTGGGCACCGACACCGGCGGGTCCATCCGGCAGCCGGCCGCGGTGACCGGTTCGGTGGGCGTCAAGCCGACCTATGGCGGAGTGTCCCGCTACGGCGCGATCGCGATGGCGTCTTCGCTGGACCAGATCGGGCCGGTAACGCGCACGGTCCTGGACGCCGCCCTGCTGCATGAGGTCATCGGCGGACACGACCCGGCCGACTCCACCTCGCTCACCGACCCGGTGGGGGCGCTGGTCGAGGCCGCCCGGAACGGCGACGTGCGGGGCATGCGCATCGGCGTGATCAAGGAACTGCAGGGCGAAGGCTATGCCGCCGGCGTCCAGGCCCGCTTCGACGAGGCCCTGGAACTGCTGCGCGGGGCCGGCGCCGAGGTGGTGGAAGTCTCCTGCCCGAACTTCAAGTACGCGCTGGGCGCCTACTACCTGATCATGCCCTCCGAGGTCTCCTCCAACCTGGCCAAGTTCGACGGCGTCCGCTACGGGCATCGCGTGCTGCCGGCCGAGGGCCCAATGACGATCGAGCGCGTGATGGGTGCGACGCGTGCCGCCGGCTTTGGCGACGAGGTCAAGCGCCGCATCATCCTGGGCACCTACGCCCTGTCCGCAGGCTACTACGACGCCTACTACGGTTCGGCGCAGAAGGTCCGCACGTTGGTTCAGCGCGACTTTGACGCGGCGTTCGAAACGGTCGACGTGCTGGTCTCTCCCACTGCGCCGACGGCCGCGTTCAAGCTGGGCGAGAAGCTGGACGATCCGATGGCGATGTACCTGAACGACGTGGCCACCATTCCGGCGAACCTCGCCGGGGTGCCTGGCATATCCGTGCCGGGCGGCCTGGCCGACGGACTGCCGGTGGGCATCCAGTTCCTGGCCCCCGCCCGCGAAGATGCCCGGCTGTACCGCGCCGGCGCCGGTCTTGAAAACCTGCTGGAAGCCCAGTGGAGCGGCCCCCTGCTGGCCCAGGCTCCTGTCCTCGGAGGTATGAAGTAAATGGCTGCAACACAAGAGCTGGTCTCCTTCGAAGAGGCGATGGCGAAGTACGACCCGGTCCTCGGTTTTGAGGTCCACGTTGAGCTGAACACGAAGACCAAGATGTTTTCCGCCGCTCCGAACGCGTTCGGCGATGTGCCGAATACGAACGTGTCTCCGGTGGACCTGGGCCTGCCCGGCGTCCTGCCGGTGGTGAACAAGGCGGCGGTGGAGTACTCGATCCTGATTGGGCTCGCGCTCAACTGCAAGATCGCCGAGTCCTGCTTCTTCGCCCGGAAGAATTACTTCTACCCGGACACCCCGAAGAATTTTCAGACCTCCCAGTACGAAGACCCGATCTGCTACGACGGCTACCTGGACATCGAACTGGAAGACGGCGAAGTGTTCCGGGTGGAGATCGAACGCGCGCACATGGAGGAGGACGCGGGCAAGCTCACCCACATGGGCGGCGCCACCGGCCGGATCCAGGGCGCCGAGTACTCGCTGGTGGACTACAACCGCGCGGGCGTTCCGCTCGTGGAGATCGTCACCAAGCCGATCGTCGGAGCCGGCTCCCGCGCTCCGGAACTGGCCCGCGCCTACGTGGCGGCCGTCCGCGAGATCGTCAAGAACCTGGGCGTCTCCGACGCAAAGATGGAACGCGGCAACGTCCGCTGCGACGCGAACGTGTCTTTGATGCCCAAGGGCGCGGAGCAGTTCGGCACCCGCTCCGAGACCAAGAACGTGAACTCGCTGCGTGCGGTCGAACGTGCCGTCCGCTTCGAGATCCAGCGCCACGCGGCGGTCCTGGACGCCGGCCAGAAAGTGGTCCAGGAGACCCGCCACTGGCACGAGGACACCCGCTCCACGACCGCGGGCCGGCCTAAGTCCGACGCCGATGACTACCGCTACTTCCCGGAACCGGACCTGGTCCCCGTGGTCACCACCGAAGAGTGGATCGAAGAACTGCGTTCCCGGCTGCCCGAACCGCCGGCCGAACGGCACAAGCGGCTGAAGGCCGAATGGGGCTACTCCGACGCCGAATTCCGCGACGTGGTCAACGCCGGCGTGATGGAATCGATCGAGGAAACCATTGCCGCCGGAGCCTCCGCCGCCGTGGCCCGCAAGTGGTGGATGGGTGAAATCTCCCGCCGCGCCAAGGAAGCCGAACTCGAACCCTCGGAACTGGGCGTGAGCCCGCTGACCGTGGTCGAACTGGACCGCCTGGTCCAGGCCGGCAAGATCAACGACAAGCTGGCCCGCCAGGTGCTCGACGGCGTGCTCGCCGGGGAGGGCACGCCCGAGGAGGTCGTGGAGAAGCGCGGCCTGGCCGTGGTGTCGGACGATTCTGCCCTGCTGGAAGCCATCGATGCTGCGCTGGCCGCCCAGCCCGAGGTGGCCGAGAAGATCCGCGGCGGCAAGGTCCAGGCCGCCGGCGCCATCGTGGGCGGGGTCATGAAGGCCACCCGCGGGCAGGCCGACGCCGGTCGGGTGCGCGAGCTGATCTTTGAACGTCTCGGCGTTCAGGGTTAGCCGGTGGAGCGCATGATGAGCGGTAATGCGTCGCGGCTTGCCGGGGCCGATATCGGCCCGGTTCCGCGGCGCCCGGCCCCACCGAGGGCGCACGCGGCCGCCGGCACCGATATCGGCCCGGTTCCGCTGGCCTAGCGGCCGCGGGTTCGACGGGACCTCCTGCAGACGACGCCCCTGCCGTTACCGGCGGGGGCGTTGTCTGCTCCGGAGCCGCATGGCAGGATAGCGGGATGCCCGCCGAGGTCCCGATCACCGATGGACTGGTGCGCCGCCTGCTGGCCGAACAGTTCCCGGCCCTGGCCCGGCTTCCGTTGCGGCGGGCCGCGAGCGGCTGGGACAACGTCATCTTCCGCCTCGGCAGCCGGCTGGCGGTCCGGCTTCCCCGGCACGCGACGGGGGACCGGCTCTTGCTCAACGAAAACCGCTGGCTGCCGCTCCTCGCGCCAAGCCTGCCCCTGCCGGTCCCCGCCGTGGTCCACCGGGGCCGGCCCACGGACCACTTCCCGTTCCACTGGTCGATCGTTCCGTGGTTTGACGGCCGGAGCGCCGCCGTCCTGCCGCCCGCGGCGCGGGACCGCTACGCGCCCGCGCTGGCCGGCTTCCTGCGGGCGCTGCAGGTTCCGGCACCCGCCGAGGCCCCGCGCAACCCGATCCGCGGAGTGCCGCTGGCGGCCT
>NZ_JBNHGL010000049.1:0-17794 GCF_059091245.1 Arthrobacter sp. Y3225116 | reverse complement strand
CTGCGTTAATTCCAACTTGAATCCGTGCTTTTCGAAGATCCCCTTCTCCATGCCCAGCTGCAGTGCCCCGGCCGAGGCCGCCGGGACAAAACCGATCCCGGTCCAGGTTGTCCAGCGCCTGGCGCCGGGCGGTGAAATCCACCGGCCGGCGGTTGTCCGGGTCCACCAGCGAATGGTCCCAGAACTCGGTGCCCTGGTAGACGTCGGGCACTCCGGGCATGGTCAGCTGGATGAGCTTGGCCGAGAGGGAATTGCTCCAGCCGAAGGGCTTGATCTTCTCGGCCAGGCTGACCAGCAGCCGGTTCACCTCAGGGTTGTCGAAGGCCGCGTCCACGGCGGCGTGGAGTTGTTTTTCGAAGTCATGGTCCGGGTCGATCCACGAGGTGCTGTTGCCCGCTTCCCGGGCGGCCTTCTCCGCGTAGGCGTGGGCCCGGGCCCGGCTGAACGGCCACGCACCCAGCGCCGCCTGCCAGAGCAGGTCCGCGAACGGCAGATCCCCGAAGGGTGCCAGCCGGTCGAGCTCCGCCAGCCAATCCGGCCACTGGTCCGCCAGTTCCGCGAGCACCGAGATACGGGCCCGGGTGTCCTCGCTGCGCTTCGTGTCGTGGGTGGACAGCGCAGTCATGGCGAGCGGCAGTTCCTGCTGCCGGCGGATCAACCGGGTGTGGAGCTCGAACGGCTCCACAGCAAAGATCGACGGGTCCGCCCCCACCTCGTTCAGGGAGGTCAGGCGCGTGTAGCGGTAGAACGCGGTGTCTTCCACACCCTTGGCCATCACCATGCCGGAGGTCTGCTGGAACCGCACCGCGAGCTCGGTGAGCACACCCTGCGGATTCAACAGCGGCAGCAGGGCGGTAACGGCTTCGGCCAGGTCGGGACGGCGCACCTGGGCGGCGATCCCGGCTTCCTCGAGGTAATGCGTGCCGACCGGGAGGTAACTCCGGTACACCGGGAAGCAGCTGAGCAGCTCGGCGATCGCATCGGCCGCGGTCTCGAACTCCAGACCGGCGCCGGCCGGAACCAGCCGGGCCAGGCGCAGCACCTCGGAGCGCAGGATGCCGTCGGCGATCCCCCGCTTGGTGCCGTGGATCATGTGCTGGTACGGCTCGACGGGGGCCGCGTCGGTGAGGCGTTCCCGCCCGTCGGGATCGACCAGCAGCCGGTCCACATCGGCCAGCGCGTCATACCCGGTGGTGCCCGCGCAGGCCCAGTCTGCCGGCAGCTCCTCCCCCGGCTCCAGGATCTTCTCGACCAGGACGTAGGCGCCGCCGGTCAGTTCGTGCAGCCGCTGCAGATAGCCCTTCGGGTCTGCCAGCCCGTCGGGATGGTCCACGCGCAGCCCGTCGACCAGGCCCTCGTCGAACCAGCGCTTGATCTCCGCATGGGATTCGTCGAAGACCCAGGGCACCTCCACCCGGACCCCGGCCAGGGAGTTGACGCCGAAGAACCGGCGGTAATTGAGTTCGGCATCGGCCCGCCGCCAGTTCACCAGCTGGTAGTGCTGGCGCTCATGGACTTCGCGGGCGGTAGCGCCGTCGTCGCCGGTCCCCTCGGCCAGGGGGAAGCGGTGGTCGTAGTAACGCAGCTCGCCGTCGGCCAGCTCCAACGCCTCGAGTTCCGCGTCGCCGTCGCCCAGCACGGGCAGCCGGAGCTTGCCGCCACCGGCGTCCCAATCGATGTCGAACGCCTCGGCGTAGCGGGAGCCGCGGCCCTCCGACAGCAACGACCACCACCACCGGTTGTTGGCCGGCGTGGCCACGCCCATGTGGTTCGGCACAATGTCCACCAGGACGCCCATCCCGTTCTTCCGGGCGGCGGCGGAGAGCGTCCGCAGCCCGTCGATCCCGCCCCGGGCCGGGTCCACCGTGCTGAAGTCGACCACGTCGTAGCCGTGATCGGACCCCGGCTCCGCGGTCAGCAGGGGCGACAGGTACACCCAGTCGACGCCGAGCCGGTGCAGGTAGGGCAGCAGTTCGGCGGCGTCATAAAGCGTGAACGATTCCCTGATCTGCAGCCGGTAGGTCGACGCCGGGGCCCTCATCCCTTCGCCTGCCCCGTCTCGCTCCAGGCGCCCTGCTGCCCGGGTTCACCGTCCGGCCCGGCCGCGGCCGGCTCGGCACCGGCCGTCCGCTCCGCCTCGGCCATCGCCGCAACGGAGGCGGCGACCGAGTGGTCGGGCTCTTCCTCCGGCGCCGTGTGGGCCTTGAGGACCACCGTGGACTTGGCGTCGACCGGCACCTTCGTCCCGGCCTGCAGCGGGCCGGGCAGCTGGTCGCCGCCGGCCGTGTCGATGATGATGTCCCAGGCCGCCGAGTACTCCCGCGGCGGCAGCACGAACGGCACCTCGTTGTCGGCGGCGTTGAAGTAGATCAGGAAGTGCTCGTCGGTGATCCGCTGCCCGCGGTCGTCGCGCCCGCGGATGCCCTGGCCGTTGAGGAAGACGCCGATGCAGCGGCCGAGGGCCTCGTCCCAGTCCTCCGGCTCCATCGGCGTTCCCTCCGTGGTGAGCCAGACGACGTCGCTCAACGGCTCGCCCTGGCCCCGGCGGACCGGCTTCCCGTCGAAGAACAACCGCCGCCGGAAGGTCGGGTGTTCGGCCCTTAACCGGTTGACGGTGGCCACGAACTCGAGCAGCGGCTGGTCCACGTTGTTCCAGTCCACCCAGGACAATTCCGAATCATGGCAGTACACGTTGTTGTTGCCCTGCTGGGTGCGTCCCAGCTCATCCCCGTGCGCGATCATCGGCACGCCCTGGCTCAGCAGCAGGGTGGCCAGGAAGTTCCGCTGCTGGCGGGCGCGCAGGGTGAGGACCGCCGGGTCGTCCGACGGCCCCTCTACCCCGCAGTTCCACGAGCGGTTGTGCGATTCGCCGTCGTTGTTGTCTTCGCCGTTGGCCTCATTGTGTTTCTCGTTGTAGGACACCAGGTCCCGCAGCGTGAACCCGTCATGGGCGGTAACGAAGTTGATGGAGGCGACCGGGCGCCGCCCAGTGGCCTCGTACAGGTCCGAGGAGCCGGTGATGCGGGACGCGAATTCGCCGAGCGTGGAGGGCTCGCCCCGCCAGAAATCGCGGACCGTGTCCCGGTACAGGCCGTTCCACTCGGTCCACAGCGGCGGGAAGTTGCCCACCTGGTAGCCGCCCGGGCCGATGTCCCACGGTTCGGCGATGAGCTTGGTCTGGGACACGATCGGATCCTGCTGCACCATTTCGAAGAAGGTCGACAGCCGGTCCACGTCGTAGAACTCGCGGGCCAGGGTGGAGGCCAGATCGAAGCGGAAGCCGTCCACGTGCATCTCCGACGCCCAATAGCGCAGCGAATCCATCAGCAGCTGCAGCGAATGGGGGTGGCGCACGTTCAGCGAATTTCCCGTGCCGGTGTAGTCCATGTAGTACTGCTGCTGGTCCTCGACCAGCCGGTAGTAGGCCGCGTTGTCGAGTCCGCGGAACGACAGCGTGGGGCCCAGGTGGTTGCCCTCGGCCGTGTGGTTGTACACGACGTCGAGGATCACCTCGATGCCGGCCAGATGCAGTTCCCGGACCATCGCCTTGAACTCCTGCACCTGCTGCCCGGTATCGCCGGAGGAACAATACGTGTTCTGCGGCGCGAAGAAGCCGATGGTGTTGTAGCCCCAGTAGTTGGACAGCCCCTTCTCCTGAAGCGTGCTGTCGTTGACGAACTGGTGGACCGGCATCAGCTCGATGGCGGTGACGCCCAGCTTCTGCAGGTGCCCGATGACCGCCGGGTGCGCGATGCCCGCGTAGGTACCGCGCTGCTCTTCCGGGATCTCCGGGTGCAGCTGGGTCAGGCCCTTCACGTGCGCCTCGTAGATCACCGAGCGGTGGTAGGGGGTGCGCGGCTTGCGGTCGCCGTCCCAATCAAAGAACGGATTCACGACGACGCCGAGCATCATGTGCCCGGCCGAGTCCTCGTCGTTGCGGGAGTCCTCGTCCCCGAAGTTGTAGCCGAACAGCGGCTGGGCCCAGTCGATCTGGCCGCTGACGGCCTTCGCGTAGGGGTCCAGCAGCAGCTTGTTCACGTTGCAGCGCTGCCCCTGGCCCGGGTCGTACGGCCCGTCCACCCGGAAGCCGTACTTCTGTCCCGGCTGGACTTGCGGAAGGTAGCAGTGCCAGACGTAGCCGTCGACGTCCTTGAGCTCGATCCGCGTCTCGGCCCCGTCGTCGTCGAACAGGCACAGGAAAACGGCCTCCGCTGCCTCGCTGAACACGGCGAAATTGGTGCCGTTGCCGTCATACGTGGCCCCCAGCGGATAGGCGTCTCCCGGCCAAACTTCCATGTGCAAACTCCTGATGATCGGTTGTGGTCCCTGTTCCCTTCATACCCCATGGTCCTGACAATGGATATCCCCGGTTGTCCGCCCGGCGGGCAACCCGAGGCGGCGCGGCAGGCGTTTGCGGCCCTCGGTCCGGCGCTCGTTGCGTTGGACACACAGGCGTCGGCAGACCCGGGAGGGACGGCCAAGCCACGGGCACCCCGCCGGCCCGCGTCACGGTCTCCGCCACTGTCGGCGTCACGGTTTCGACCACTGTCGGCGGGATGGATGCGGGCGTATTGTTGAGCTACCATCAGGTTCGCGTGAGGCAGGGCTGGCCATGACTGGCAGCGGTTCCGGTTCCCCAGGCGCTGTCTCCCGGCGCCAATTCACGACGGCGACCGCCCTCACCGTGCTCGGCGCGGCAGGCCTGCTGGGCGGCAGCCTCTCCCGGGCGGCAACAGCCCCCGGCGGTCCGCTCGAACTCAGCCTCGCGGCGGCGGTCATCAACCGGGTCTACCGCATCACCGCCCGTGAAAGGGCGCGGGTCACGGACGCGCCCAAGCACGAGTTCCGGGGCTTCTGGCTCTCCACCGTGCTGAACATCGATTGGCCGTCGCGCCCCGGCCTGGCGGCAACCGTTCAGCAGGCCGAACTGCGCAGCTGGCTGGACCTCGCCCGCAGCCGAAACCTGAACGCCGTGCTGCTGCAGGTGCGGCCGGCGGCGGACGTCTTTTGGCCGTCGACGGCGGGAGAGCCGTGGTCCCGCTACCTGACCGGCACCCAGGGACGGAATCCCGGCTACGATCCGCTGGCCTACGCGATCGGCCAGGCGCACGCCCGCAACCTGCACCTGCACGCGTGGTTCAACCCGTTCCGCGTGTCCATGACGGCGGACCCGGCGGACCTGATCTCCTGGCATCCGGCGCGGAAAAACCCGGGCTGGAGCTTCGCCTACGGCGGCCGGCGCTATTACAACCCCGGCATCCCCGCCGTCCGCAGCTACATCATCAAGGTGATCACCGAAGTCGTGGCCAAGTACGACGTGGACGGCATCCACCTCGACGACTATTTCTATCCCTATCCGGTCGCGGGGCAAAGCATCCCGGACTCCGCTGCCTACAATGCCTACCGGCTGGCCGGCGAGAGCGTGGCGAACTTCCGGCGGCGCAGCGTCAATGCTTTCGTCCGCGACCTCAGCGCCGCGATCTTCGCGGCCAAGCCGCGGATGCTGTTCGGCATCAGCCCCTTCGGCATCTGGCGCAACCGATCGACCGACAGCCTGGGCTCCGCTACCTCCGGCCTGCAGAGCTACGACGCCACGTACGCCGACTCCCGGCTCTGGGTCAAGCAAGGCTGGCTGGACTACGTGGTCCCGCAGCTGTACTGGCACCAGGGGAACCCGGCGGCCGATTACAACACGCTGGTCAACTGGTGGGCGGCTCAGGTGGTCGGCACCGTCTGCAAGCTCTACATCGGCGAGGCGGCCTACAAGGTGGGCGACCCCGCCCAGGGTGCCGACTGGCAGGACCCCCGCGAGCTCTACAACCACACGGCGAAATGCCGGGCGACGCCGGCGGTGCGCGGCCAGGTGTACTTCTCCGCCAAGTCCGTCCGGGCCAATCGGCTGGGCAGCATCGGCCTTGTCCAGGACAAGTTTTACCGGCGCGTGGCGATGACCCCAGTGATGTCCCATCTGGGCGCCCAGCGGCCCTACGCGCCGCTGATCGCCAGCGCCCGGTGGAACGGATCCGGCGTCGAGCTCATCTGGCGGGGGGCGACGAGCGGGACGCTGCCGAGGCACTATGCCATCTACCGCTGGGAGTCCGACGGCGCCGCGGCGGCGTTCATTCCCTCGCAGGCGGGAGCCCTCCGGCGCGTGCACCGCCGGCGCGGCAATCCCGAACGGTTCGTGGACACGGGCGCCGCCCGGGGACGCACGTACTGGTACGTGGTGGTCGGCATGAGCGACCTCATGGTCGAATCCGCGGCAGCATCCGCCATCTTCATACGAGCCTGATGCGGGACGAAACCATGACGCCTGCCTCCCCCTCCGACGACGACCAGGGCCTCGTCCTGCTGGAAACTCTCGCCGGCCGGTTTGCGGATGACCCGCTGGTCGAACGCGGCACCATGTTCCGCAGTCGCGGGCTGAGGGTGGCTGGAAAGGTCTTCGCGTTCCTCGGCCACGGCGACCGGCTGATCGTGAAGGTTCCGCGGCGGCGCGCGGAAGAGTATGTTGCTTCCGGAGCGGCGGAACCGGTCACCATGGGACAGCGGACGATGAGGGAATGGGTGGCTTTCCCGGCGGTGGCCGACGACGGGTCGGCGGCCGGGCAACAGTGGCTGAGCGTCGTCGACGAGGCGTACGCGTACGTCAAAGGCCTGGGCGGCGGCTGAAGATGGGCCCCGTTACCCTGCCGACTGCCGTGCGGGCTGGAACAGTTCCACCAGATTTCCTGCCGGGTCGGCGAGCAGTATCTGACGTCCGCCGGGACCGGCAACCACGTCGCTGCGAAACGACAGTCCCGCCCGGCGCAGCCGGTCGATCTCCGCGTCCAGGTCCAGGACGACCAGGTGGATGCGGTTCCGCCCGGCGGCCGCATAGTCCGCCGGGGTCGCGCGCGCCCCCGAACTTGCCGGCCCGGAGAGCAACAGCCGCAGCGATCCCCGCGTCACGTCGGCGAAGGCGGGCGAGCCGGAACGACCGCCCGGCCTTCCGCCGATGCGCAAGGTCGGGAACAATGGGCGGACGCTCCCCCGCCCTGCCCAACAGCCCAGGAGTCCTCGTGGCACAGCTGCTGTATTCCGCAATCATGTCGCTGGACGGCTACATTGCCGACCGGGACGGCAACTTCGACTGGAGCGTCCCCGACGAGGAGGTGCACTCCTTTGTCAACGATCTGGAAGGACGGGTGGGCACCTATCTCTTCGGCCGGCGCATGTACGAGGTGATGGCCGTCTGGGAAACCGTGCCCGCCGGCCCGGAGGTTCCCCCGGTCGAGCGGGACTTCGCGGAGTCGTGGCTGCGGAAGGACAAGGTGGTCTACTCCCGGACCCTGCAGGCGGTTTCAAGCGCCCGCACCCGGATCGAGCGGGAATTCGAGCCTGAGGCGGTCCGGCGCATGAAGGCCTCGGCATCGGCGGACCTGAGCATCAGCGGGCCCGACCTGGCCGGCCACGCCTTCGCGGCGGGACTGGTCGATGAATGCCTGTTCTTCGTCTCGCCGGTCGTGGTGGGCGGCGGGAAGCGCTTTCTGGCCGAGGACCTGAGAATGGGGCTCGAACTGCTGGACGAGCGCCGCTTCGGCAACGGCGTCGTGTACCTGCACTACCGGGTAAAACCTTAGCCCGGCCTCGAAACGCGCCCGGCTGCCGGCCGCTACTTCTCGGCGACCGCCATGGCCGTTGCCAGATCGCCGTCGTGGCTCATGGACAGGTGCCAGAACTTCACGCCCCGGGCCGCCGATGCCGCGGCAACGGTGCCGGTGAATTCCGGGTAGGGGTCTCCCCCGGAGTCCACGCAGATGGTGCAGTCCTGCCAGTTCATGCCGGCCGGAGCCCCCAGTGCCTTGGCGATCGCTTCCTTGGCGGCGAATCGGGCGGCCAGCGACCGGGTGTTGAGCTCCCGTTCCGCCGGCGTGAACAGTCGCTCGAGCAGGGCCGGGGTGCGCTGCAACTGCCGGCGGAACCTGGAAACTTCCACCACGTCCACGCCGATGCCCACGATCATTCTTCGGCACCCGCCCGAACCGACCACGGCGAGCGGGCACACCGCGGAGCCAGGACCGGCTCCCCGGTGGATATCAGGGTGCACCGCACGGGCGGCACGGACAGCAGCCGGACGCGCCGCCGAACCGCCGCGTGGCGGGCGCGGACGGGGCGCCTGGGGACGGAGCAGGCCCCGATCCTGTTGTACGGAGATCGGGGCGCCGCGAAGAGTAAGCGGGTGGACATGCCTGCCATCTGCCTGCTACTCGACGGTGACGCTCTTGGCCAGGTTGCGCGGCTGGTCCACGTCGTAGCCCTTGGCCGTCGCCAGTGCCAAGGCGAAGATCTGCAGCGGGACCGTGGTGAGCAGCGGAGCCAGCAGCGTCGGCGTCTCGGGAACGTAGAAGACGAACTCGGCGAAGTCCTTGACGGAGACGTCGCCCTCCTCGGCGATGACAATGGTCTTGGCGCCGCGGGCGCGGATTTCCTGGATGTTCGAGACGACCTTGGCGTGCAGCGAGTTGCGGCCGCGCGGGGAAGGTACCACCACGAAGACCGGCTGGCCTTCCTCGATCAGGGCGATCGGCCCGTGCTTGAGCTCGCCGGCGGCGAAGCCTTCGGCGTGGATGTAGGCCAGCTCCTTAAGCTTCAGCGCGCCCTCCATGGCAACAGGGAAGCCGACATGCCGGCCCAGGAACAGGACCGACTTGCTCTCGGCCATGAGCACGGCCAGGTCCTTGATGTCCTTGGCGTTGTCCAGCACGCTCTGAATTTTCGCCGGGATCTTGCCCAGGTCGGCCAGGATGTCCTTGATCTCGCCCTGGAACTTGTTCCCACGCAGCTGCGCCAGGTAGAGGCCCAGCAGGTAGGCGGCGGTGATCTGCGCCAAAAAGGCCTTGGTCGAGGCGACGGCGATCTCGGGGCCGGCGTGGGTGTAGAGCACGGCGTCGGCCTCGCGCGGGATGGTCGAACCGTTGGTGTTGCAGATGGCGAGGACCTTGGCTCCCTGCTCCTTGGCGTACCGGACGGCCATCAGCGTGTCCATGGTCTCGCCGGACTGGGAGATGGCCACAATCAGGGTGTTGGCGTCCACGATCGGGTCGCGGTACCGGAACTCGTGCGAGAGTTCGACCTCCACGGGAATGCGGCACCAGTGCTCGATCGCGTACTTCGCCACCTGGCCGGCGTAGGCCGATGTGCCACAGGCCAGCACGATGATCTTGTTGGCGGTCTTGAGCAGCTCCGGGTCGATCCGCAGCTCGTCCAGGGTCAGCCTGCCGTGCAGGTCCGAGCGGCCGAGCAGGGTCTGGCCGACCGCCTCGGGCTGGTCGTTGATTTCCTTCTCCATGAAGGACGGGTAGCCGCCCTTCTCCGCGGCGGCGGCATCCCAGTTGACCTCGAATTCGGTGCCCTGGGCGGCGTTGCCGAAGAAGTCGGTGATCTCGAAGGAGTCGGGGGTGATGGTGACGATCTGGTCCTGCTCCAGCTCCACGGCGCGGCGGGTGAAGTCGATGAAGCCGGAGACGTCGGAGCCCAGGAAGTTCTCGCCCTCGCCCAGCCCGACGACGAGCGGCGAGTTACGGCGCGCGGCGACGACGACGTGGGGCTGGTCCTGGTGGATGGCCAGCAGGGTGAAGGCGCCCTCCAGCCGCTGGCAGGCGAGCTGCATGGCCTTGGCCAGGGTCGCAGTGGCGGGATCCTCCGCGACCAGGGACCGGTAGAGGTCCCCGAGCAGCACCGCGGCCACCTCGGTGTCCGTTTCCGAACGGAACGTGTGGCCCTTGGCCAGCATGGAGGCACGGATCTCGGCGAAGTTCTCGATGATGCCGTTATGGATCACGGCGAGCTTGTCGTCGTCGGCCAGGTGCGGGTGCGCATTTTCGTCGGTGGGGCCGCCGTGCGTGGCCCAGCGGGTGTGGCCGATGCCGGTCAGCGACTCGGGCAGCGGGGCGGCCTTGAGCTCGTCCAGCAGATTGCTCAGCTTGCCCGACTTCTTCCGCGCCTCGATCCCGGAGCTGGAGATGACTGCCACTCCCGCGGAATCGTAACCGCGGTATTCCAGGCGGCGAAGACCCTCGAGAACGACGTCCAGGGCGCTGTGATCAGCAGCGCTGACTCCGGCCCCGCCGTCGCGGCGGCCAACATAACCTACGATTCCACACATGGAATTAAGGGTACCTGCCCGCGGGACCGTCACCGACAGCGGGTTCCGCACGCCCTCCCGGCGGCGGCTGCGGCGGTAGGACGGGACGATCCGGCGCGCCGCAGCGGGGCGCCTTTTGGGATTTGAATCCCGCAGCAGGCACAATTCATAGGTGACTGATGCGACACCGAAGACGACGGCGTCCAACGGTGAGAGTAACTTCACACCATTCGTGGAGCTGGACCGGCAGACCTGGTCCCGGCTGTCCAACGAGATTGAACAGCCCCTGGACCAGGACGATATCGAGCGGCTCCGGGGCCTGGGCGATGCCCTGAACCTGGACGAAGTCCGCGAGGTCTACCTGCCGCTCTCCCGGCTGCTCAACCTGTATGTGGGCGCGGCCGGCGAGCTGCACAAGGCCACCACTACCTTCCTGGGCGAAACCAGCCGCCGCACACCGTTCGTGATCGGCGTGGCCGGTTCGGTCGCCGTCGGGAAATCCACCACCGCCCGCGTGCTGCGCGAGATGCTGCGCCGCTGGCCGGACACCCCGAACGTGGAGCTGATCACCACCGACGGTTTCCTCTACCCCAACGCCGAACTGGCGCGGCGCGGGCTGATGGAGCGCAAGGGCTTCCCCGAGTCCTACGACCAGCGGGCGCTGCTGCGGTTCGTGTCCGAGGTGAAGTCCGGAGCCGAGGAAGTGCGTGCGCCGTGGTATTCGCACCTGACCTACGACATCGTGCCGGACAAGGAAGTGGTGGTCCAGCGTCCGGATGTGTTGATCGTGGAGGGACTGAACGTCCTGGCTCCGGCGCGCCCGCGGGCGGACGGACGCACCGGGCTGGCGCTGAGCGATTTCTTCGACTTCTCCATTTATGTGGATGCCAAGACGTCCTATATTGAGCAGTGGTACGTCAACCGTTTCCACAAACTGCGGCGGACGTCCTTCACGGATCCGGAATCCTATTTCCACCGCTACGCCTCGCTCACGGACGAGGAGGCCACCGAGACGGCACTGGGTATCTGGCGCCGGATTAATGAACCGAACCTGAGGGAGAACGTGCTGCCGACACGCGGGCGGGCACAGCTGGTGCTCACCAAGGATGCGGACCACTCGATCCGCAGAATGCTGCTGCGGAAAACCTGACATGGCCGTTCTGAGGGCTCCGGTGCTCGCAGCCGGCCTAGCCGCCGCGCTGGCCCTGCTCACCGGTTGCGCCCCGGCGGGGGAACCCGCTCCGCCTCCCGCCGCGTCTGCCGGGACGACGACGGCCGCACCGACTGCGCCGACCCCGGCCAAGGGCACCACGTCCCTTCCGGTCCCTGAACAGAGCCCGAAGGCTCCGAAGAACGACGGCGACGCCACCGGCGACGGGAAGAAGGACGGCGGCCAGAAGGACGGCGGAAGCAAGGGCGAGGCCTCGGCCGGCGGGAAGAAGGACGGCGCGGGCGGCGGCGGAAAAAAGGACGGCGCCGCGGCCGGTGCCGGGGAGGACCACACAGATCCGGCGAGCATCGCCGTCGTCGTCAACAAGGCCCGGCCGCTCGATCCCCTGAACTACCATCCCGGAGACCTGCGCCAGCCGGTGGTGGCCCTGGGCACGGGCGGGGAATCGGCGCTGCTGCGGGACGCCGTGGCGACCGCCACCGAGGACATGTTCAACGCGGCCGCCGCCGACGGCGCGTTCATGATCATGGTCAGCGGCTTCCGGTCCTACGCCACGCAGGCGAGCACCTACAACCACTGGGTCCGGCAACACGGCAGCGAGGTGGCCGCGGACATGATCTCGGCGCGCCCGGGTTATTCGGAGCACCAGACCGGGCTGTCCCTGGACATCGGCGACGCCACCGGGGTCTGCAACCTGCAGCAGTGTTTCGCCGACACGGCAGCGGGCAGCTGGGCGGCCACCAACGCCGCCCGCTACGGATTCATCATCCGCTACCGGCCCGGCTCCGAGGCCATGACCGGTTATTCGCCGGAACCCTGGCACCTGCGCTACGTGGGCAAGAAAGTGGCCGCGGACATGGCCAAACGGGGCATCGAGACGCTCGAAGAGTACTTCGGGTTGCCCGGAGCCGCCCGCTATTCGTGAGCGGGCGCAGCGCCCCCATGCTGCGGCGGCCTCCTGTCCCTGCTCCGGCGGCCTCAGGTCCCCTCCCCAAGGCGCTACATTGGCCACATGATAAACGGATTCAAAGAGTTCATAATGAAGGGCAACGTCATTGACCTTGCCGTGGCCGTGATCATCGGCGGAGCCTTCGGGACCGTGGTCAACGCCTTGGTCAACAGCGTGCTGATGCCGTTCATCGCCGGGTTGGTCGGCTCGCCAAATTTCGACAGTTTCCTGCTGTGGAACTTCAACGGGAACGACGTCGCGTTCGGCGTCCTGCTGACCGCCATCGTGAACTTCCTGCTCATCGCCTCGGCGATCTACTTCGTCATCGTGGCACCGATGAACCACATGATCGAGCGGCGCAACCGCCGCCTGGGAATCAACAAGGAAGAAGAGGCCGTCGACCCTCAGGTCGCGCTGCTCACCGAGATCCGAGACGCACTGCAGGCACGCAACCAGGCGTAAGGGCGACGTCCGGAAGCCGGCCGCTACCGCCGCTGCGGGCCGTTTTGGCAGCGCCTCCCGGAGGGCCTGACGTTTCCTCACGTCCGGCGTACGCTATGAGCATCACCATCGGGGGCCTGCTGGAGGGAGCTCCCGACACCTCCCCTCAAGAATCAGGTGATCCTCCATGCGACCCATTCTCCCCCTCTCCTTGGCGGCACGATGTGCCGCCGCCCTGCTGACCGCCGTCGCCCTGATGCTGACGGGGCTGCCGGCTTCCGCCGGCCACGTTGTCTCCGGTACCCACGGCTCGTCACCGGAGTGTACGGACCGAATCATCGACCTGCCGGACGCGACGTCCGCGGAGGGCATCGCCGCCGGCCGGGGCAGCACCTTCTACGCCGGCGACCTGCTGGCGGGCGACATCTTCCGTGGCGACGTACGGCGGGGCACCGCCGAGAAGTTCATCGACGCACCGGACGGCCGGTTCGCCGTCGGCATGGCTGCCGACACGCGGCGGAACCTGCTCTTCGTGGCCGGCGGACCTACCGGCAAGGCCTATGTTTACAACACCCGGACCGCGGAACCTGTGGCCGAGTTCCAGTTGAACGACCCCGCCAGCTCCTTCATCAACGACGTAACCCTTGGCCGGGGCGGCGCCTGGTTTACGAACTCGC
The DNA here is from genome assembly GCF_059091245.1 of Arthrobacter sp. Y3225116. Lineage (NCBI taxonomy): Bacteria > Bacillati > Actinomycetota > Actinomycetes > Micrococcales > Micrococcaceae > Arthrobacter > Arthrobacter sp. Y3225116. Next base: position 4,430 of record NZ_JBNHGL010000049.1, on the reverse strand, counting down.
GCGAAGGGGAGCTGTACTTCGTACCGATCGGCCACCGCGGGCAGCTGGGCAGCCCGCGGACACTGCAACTGAGCGGCCCTGCCGCGGAAACCCCCGCGGCGTTCAACCTGAACGGCATAGTGGCGGCCGACCACGGGCGACAGCTGATTGTGGCCCACTCGGCCAACGCTGCGCTGTACACCGTGAACCCGGAAACCGGCGCCAGCGCCGAAATCTCCGGCGTCAGCGTTTCCAACGTCGACGGGTTGGTGCTGAAGGGCCGCTGGCTTTGGGCGGTCCAAAACATGGACAACCAGATCAGCGTGATCAGGCTGGACCGCCGGATTGACTCCGGGGAGGTCCGGTCCGTGCTCACCAGTGACGCCTTCCAGACCCCGACCACCGCCGCGCTGTTCGGCCGCCGACTCGCCGTCGTGAACGCGAAGTTCGACACCGGGAACCCGCCGACGGCGGACAGCTACGAGGTGGTGCTGGTGAAGGCCTGGCGCTGAGAGCTACTCCGCGCGCGGGCGCCCTACTCGGCGGCTGCCGCCTCCAGCGACAGGTGCGCCTTTACGGTCCGGGCCAGTTCCTCGGCGGTAGCCTGGGCGGTTTCCATGTCAGCGGCCTCGACCATCACGCGCACGACCGGCTCGGTGCCTGAGGGGCGCAGCAGCACCCGTCCGGTCCCACCCAGCGCGGCGGACGCGGCCGCCACGGCCTGCTGGAGGGGCTGGTTGGTTTCGACCCCGGACTTGTCCACGTCCTTGACGTTGATCAGGACCTGGGGAAGCCGGACCATCCGCTGCGACAGCTCCGAGAGGGGCTTGCCGGACTTGGCCACCTGTGCGGCCAGCTGCAGCCCGGTCAGGACGCCGTCGCCGGTGGTCGCGTACTCCGAGAAGATCACGTGCCCGGACTGTTCGCCGCCCAGCGAGTATCCGTGGGCGCGCATGCATTCCAGCACGTACCGGTCGCCCACGGCGGTTTCCTGGATGCGGATCCCGGCATCCTGCAGGGCCAGCTTCATGCCGAGGTTGCTCATGACCGTGGCGACCAGGACATCGTCCTTGAGCCGGCCGGCGTCGCGCAGGGCCAATGCCAGGATGGTCATGATCTGGTCGCCGTCCACGACGTCGCCGCGCTCGTCCACGGCCAAGCAGCGGTCGGCGTCGCCGTCGTGGGCAATGCCCAGATCGGCGCCGTGCTCTACCACGGCTGCCTGCAGCTTCTCCAGGTGGGTGGACCCCACGCCGTCGTTGATGTTCAGCCCGTCCGGCTCGGCACCCATCACCACAATGTCCGCACCGGCGGCACGGAACACCTCCGGGGAGCAGCCGCTTGCCGCGCCGTGCGCGCAGTCGAGAACGACTTTCAGGCCCTCCAGGCGGGAAGGCAGGGTCTGCAGCAGGTGCAGGATGTAGCGGTCTTCCGCGTCTGCGAAACGCTGGATACGTCCGACCTCCGCGCCCGTGGGCCGGACGCGCGGCTGCGCCATCTCCTGCTCGATCGCATCCTCGACCTCGTCCGGCAGCTTGTGCCCGCCGCGGGCGAAAAACTTGATGCCGTTATCCGGGGCCGGATTGTGCGAGGCGGAAATCATCACGCCAAAGTCCGCCGCCAGGTCCCCCACCAGGTAAGCGGCCGCAGGGGTGGGCAGCACCCCGGCGTCGTAGACATCGACGCCCGCACTGGCGAGGCCGGCCTCCACGGCGGCGCTGATGAACTCGCCGCTGGCGCGCGGGTCGCGGGCGATCACCGCCGTCGGGCGCTTGCCGTCTTCAACTTGCCGGTGGCCAAGGACCACTGCGGCCGCCTGCGCGACCTCGAGCGCCAGCTCGGCAGTGATCAATCCGTTGGCCAGTCCGCGGACTCCGTCGGTACCAAATAATCTAGACATCGCGACCCATTTTACGGCAGCGCACCAAGGAGCCGGTTCACCTCCCGCCGGCGGTCCCGTGCCAGGCCGTGATTTGGCGGCTGACCCTGCCGCGGGCGGCCTTCCACAGGTGGAAGCGGGCGGCGGAAGAGACGGGAGAATACCTGGAACCAAGGCATCGGCTTCCACGCCCCACACCCGCTACAGCCGCTTAAACACACGCGAGGCCCCGCAGCCATGCTGCGGGGCCTCGCGTGGAAGCAGGAGCTTCGGAAGCGGTTTAGCGCTTCGAGTACTGCGGCGCCTTGCGGGCCTTCTTGAGGCCTGCCTTCTTGCGCTCGATGATACGTGCGTCGCGGGTGAGGAAACCGGCCTTCTTCAGGGTCGGGCGGTTGTTCTCGCGGTCGATCTCGTTCAGCGCACGGGCAACGCCCAGGCGCAGCGCACCGGCTTGGCCGGAGGGGCCGCCGCCGTGGATGCGCGCGATGACGTCGTAAGCGCCTTCCAGATCCAGGATCTTGAACGGATCGTTCACTTCCTGCTGGTGCAGCTTGTTCGGGAAGTAGTTCGCCAGCTCACGGCCGTTGATGGTCCAGTTGCCGGCACCCGGAACCAGGCGTACGCGGGCGATCGCCTGCTTGCGGCGACCCACTGCGCCTCCGCCTACGGTGAGGGCGGGGCGTTCCTTCTTGGCGGTCTCGGTGACCTCGGATGATTCCGAGGTGTAGCTGGTGAGGGTTTCGCCCTCAGCAGCGGTGTTCAGCTCTTCAGCCACGATTCTCCTTGAATTAAGTTTCTAGTGGTGGCCGGCGCTACTGGGCGACCTGGGTGATTTCGAAGGTCTTCGGCTGCTGGGCAGCGTGCGGGTGCTCGGCACCCGTGTAGACCTTCAGCTTGGACAGCTGCTGGGCAGCCAGGGAGTTCTTCGGCAGCATGCCCCTGATGGCCTTCTCAACTGCACGAACCGGGTTCTTCTCCAGCAGTTCGGCGTAGTTGACGGAGGACAGGCCACCCGGGAAACCGGAGTGGCGGTAGGCACGCTTCTGTTCGAGCTTGGCGCCGGTCAGGGCGACCTTCTCAGCGTTGATGATGATGACGAAATCGCCCATGTCCATGTGAGGAGCAAAGGTCGGCTTGTGCTTTCCGCGCAGCAGTGTTGCGGTCTGGCTGGCAAGACGACCCAGGACGACGTCGGTGGCGTCAATGACGTGCCACTGGCGGTTGATATCGCCGGGCTTCGGAGTGTACGTACGCACGGTTTTTGCCTTCGTTTGGTGTTCTAAGGTAGCGGCGCATTCTTCACAGAACACACGCGCAAAGTTGGTGATGCGCTACCGGAACTTCAGGTGAGGACTGAAATGTAACCAGTGGCCCAGAAAGTCTCGGCTATTTCCGTGGACCAGGTTGGCCCTGCAACTGGGCCGCCACACGGACATAGCGTATCGAGGTTGGACACGCACAACGACTACCAAGGTTATCCTGCCGTGCCGGGTTAGGTCAAAAAGACCCACAACAGCACGACGACGCCGGTGCCTGGCCGGTGCCCTTGGCCCCGCCGTGACCTGGTTTAGCTGCCGGCACCGGTGGGTCCCCCAGTAAGCGGACTAGCTGCCGGAGCCGCTGCTGCCGGGGAGGTTCAGTCCCAGCAGCGCCTTGATGCGTTCCTCGGCCTCCGGGCCGCTCTGTGCGGCAGCCACATTGGCCTCGCTGACCGCCTGCACCACTTCATCGCGCTGGATCTTCACGCCGCGCGGTGCCTCGATGCCGAGGCGGACGCCGTCGCGGCGGGCGTCCAGCACGGTGATGACAATGTCGTCACCGATCAGGATCCGCTCTCCGGGTTTTCGCGTCAGCACCAGCACGCGTCAACTCTATCGCAGCTGAACTTGGCGCCCGGGCAGCCCCGCGCGCGCCGCCGCGTCTGTCAGAGCCAGGCGGTCTCGGACGGCACGCCGTCCACCCAGCCCACCGGCACGCCCAACGTGTTGACGGTCTTGGGCGAGCTGGTGTGCCTCGTTCCGGTAACCGCCAAACCGTCGGGAACCACCACCCGCTGCACGGCCTGCACCCAGCGGTCGGTGTCCTCGGCCTTTCGCCCGGCGTCCACCGCCAGCCAGACCTGGTCGGCTCCCAGTGCGGGCAGCAGCGCGAGCAGCTCCACAGACGGCGTGAGTGCCTGGCCCAGGCCAAAGGCCACGAAGACGCTCTGTCCCCGCTCCACGCCCCGGGCACGGGCGCCGATCGCGCTGTTGCGGTCCTGCACCGGTCGCCGAACATCGCCGGCGTGCGCGCCAGCCATCTTCACCATGTTGCCGCCGCCCGAGATCCAGTCGGCAGCCTCCGAGGGCGCACCGTTGACCGCCGGCGCCGCGGCGGCCATGGAGTTGGCGGCCTCCAGGGCTATATCGCCCTGGCCGATCACCAGCACCAGGTCCCCGGGCCCGTAGAGCGGCACCGGAACGGCCGGCCGGCGCACCCTTTCGGCGGCCGGTTGTGCCTCAACCGCCGGCGGCTGCCCATCCTCCAGGACGGCGCCAACGACGACGCCGGAGCCCGTGCCGGAGCCCGCGTG
>NZ_JBNHGL010000048.1:0-18624 GCF_059091245.1 Arthrobacter sp. Y3225116 | reverse complement strand
TGAGCCGCAGACCGAGGCCGAGCGGATTGCGTTCTGGGAGCGCGCGGCGGCCCGGCTTCAGTGGGCCGAGCCGTGGCACACCGCGCACTCCGCCACCCCGGTGGACACCGCGGCTCGGCGGGGGCCGGAGCTGCGCTGGTTCGACGGCGGCACGCTGAACGCCGCGGTCAACTGCGCCGACCGGCACGTCGAAGCCGGCTTGGGCGACAAGGTGGCGCTGCACTTCGAGGGCGAGCCAGGCGACCGCCGGACGGTGACCTACCGCGAGCTGCAGGAGCTGGTCTCGCAGGCCGCCAACGCGCTGCTGGCGCTGGGCGTCGGCAAGGGCGACCGGGTGGTCATCTACCTGCCGGTGCTGGTGGAAACCGTGGTCATCACGCTGGCCTGCGCGCGGATCGGGGCGGTGCATTCGCTGGTCTTCGGCGGCTTCTCCGCGGAGGCCCTGAAGTTCCGGGTGGAGGACACCCGCGCCAAACTCCTGGTCACCACGGACGGCCAGTACCGCCGCGGCACCGCCGTCCCGGTCAAGGCCAACGCGGACGCTGCTGTCGCCGGCGAGAACGCGATCGAACACGTGCTGGTGATCAACCGCACCGGCCACACGGACATCAACTGGGTGGAAGGCCGCGACGTGTGGTGGCACGACGTCGTCGAGACCCAGCCGCGGGTGCACGAGGCGGAGGCGTTCGACGCCGAGACGCCGCTGTTCATCATGTACACCTCGGGCACCACCGGCCAGCCCAAGGGCCTGGTCCACACGACCGGCGGCTACCTGACGCAGGCCTCGTTCAGCCACTCGTACCTGTTCAGCAACCCGGACCCGGACGCGCGCGCGGACGACGTGCACTGGTGCACGGCGGACCTGGCCTGGGTCACCGCGCACACCTACGAGATCTACGGGCCGCTGAGCAACGGCGTCACGCAGGTGATCTACGAGGGCGTGCCGAACGCCCCGCACCCCGGCCGGCACTTCGAGGTCATCGAGCGCTACGGCGTGACCAGCTACTACACCGCGCCGACGCTGGTCCGGTCGCTGATGGGCTGGTTCCCCGACGGCATTCCGGCCGAGTACGACCTCAGCTCCATCCGCCTGTGCGGCACGGTGGGCGAGGCAGTGAACCCGGAGGCCTGGCGCTGGCTGCGCACCCAGGTGGGGCGGGATTCTCTGGTCGCCGGGGACCCGTCGTCGGGCGTGCCGATGGTGGACACCTGGTGGCAGTCGGAGACCGGGGCCACCGTGCTCTCGCCGCGCCAGACCGATGCGTCCTTCAAGCCCGGCTGCGCCACGCGTGCCTTGCCGGGGCTGGCCACGGACATTGTGGACGACGGCGGCGCCCGGGTGGGTGCCGGCGAGCAGGGCAACATTGTGGTCACCAGCACCGGGCCGGCGATGGCGCGGACCGTGTGGGGCAACCCGGAGCGCTACTTCACGTCCTACTGGGAAAAGTACGCGGCGCAGGGCTGGTTCCTGGCCGGCGACGGCGCCCGCTTCGACGCCGACGGCGACACCTGGATCCTGGGCCGGACGGACGACGTCATCAACATCTCGGGGCACCGGCTGTCCACGATCGAGATCGAGTCCGCGCTGGTCTCGCACCCGGCAGTGGTGGAGGCCGGCGTCTGCCCGACCTACGACGCGAAAACGGGACACGCGGCCACGGCTTTTGTGGTGCCGCGCGACAAGTCGCTGATCGGAGGGTCGATTCGGCTGACGGCCGCGGAGGCGGCGGCCGGGGCCGGGCAGGCAGCGGCCGACAGGGTCGCCGGAACGGCGACGGCCGAGCAGACGACGGAGGCTGCCAAGCAGGCCGCGGCAATTGCGGCCTTGCGGGACCACGTTGCCACGCAGATCGGGCCGATCGCCAAGCCCCGCGACGTGGTGTTTGTGCCCGACGTGCCCAAGACCCGCAGCGGCAAGATCATGCGCCGCCTGCTGACCCAATTGTTCGAGGGGACGGAGCTGGGCGACACGACCAGCCTGCAGAACGAGCCGTGCATCGCGGAAATCAAGGCCATCTGCGACGCACGGTAGCAGCTGGCTGGCCTCACCAGCCGTGCCACCGAGGCCGGCCAAGACTTTCCAAGTTTTGGCCGGCCTCCTGGCGTCACCCGGCCGTTCGCTCCCACGTCTTAGCCAAGGCTCACGGCGTTTCTCCTAGTCAGGGCGATGTGACCCCTTCGAAACAAGGGAAGTTAGTCCTATACGTGGGAGCGAACAAGTCAGGTCCATCAGGCCGACCGACGCAGCATGGTCAGGACCTCGGCGACAACGCGTTCCGGCGCGAAGACCAAGTCTTCGTAAACGTATCTGAGGGTGGGCAGCCCGCTGAGCATGCTCGCATTGTTCCGTCTCCGGTCTTTGAGGAAGGTCGCGCGATCCCAGTGGAAGTCGAATCCGTCCAGCTCAATGATGAGGCGGCCTTCCACCAGCATGTCCACCCGCCCGACTCCCCGGATACGCACCTGTGTGTCCACGTGGAGTCCGGCAGCGCGAAAGAGGTCCCGGGCAATGACCTCCAATGGCGAGTCGGCGTCATGGCCTATGCTCTGCACCAACTGCCGCCGCAAGCTGTTTCGTGTTCCCGGCAGACGATCCATCAACTCTGTCTTCGAAACCCGTCCCAGGCGCACCGCCGACTCGGCTATGACCAGCGCTTCCAAGCGCGGACGGCAGCGGATTGCGTGCAGCACACAATCCAGGGTTCCTACGTAACCCCATCTGCCCTCGGCCGCAAGCCTGCCACGGTGCTTGATCACGGTCTCGGGCTGTTTGCCATGGTCCGCCCAGAGATGCAATTGAAGCGGGTCTTTTAACGTCCAGAGTCCCAGCTCCCTTGCGGCCGAGACGCAGGTGATGAGCCCGCCGGCCATCAGTGCGGTCCGCAGGTCCGCATCCGCAATGGCGGTGCCTACGAGCCCCCGTCGAAGGGACGTCAAGGCGCCGGACGAGATGGCCATCTTGAGCGCATCCGGTCCGATTCCCGCCCTGCGCAGATCCTTGACCTGAGCTGTTCCTCCTCTTTTCGCCACCCAACCGGCGATCATTTCGGGAGTCTGCATGTAATCGAGGATGACCGCACCGTTCGGCGGCCACCACTGGCCGAACCGAAGTTGTGGACATCGGACGACCGGCAACGAGTAGCAGCCGACGAAGAGGTGAGCCGGCGAAACGGGCTTTCGTCGCGCGACAGAGCCTTCCCGGCTCGGCTTGAACCTGCCGGGTCCTCGGGCAGGGCCGCGAGGTGCTTCCCGGCTCGGCTCGGACCTGCCTAGTCCTCCCGCAGGGCCGCGAAAGGCTTCCGGGCCCGGCTTGTACCTGCCTAGTCCTGACGCAGGGCGCGCACCAGCGAGTCGAACCGCTCGCTGGCGGCCAGGTCCTCGATCAGGACCGCCTCTCCGTCCGGCCCGGCCAGCGGGATCCGCCAGTTCGGGTATTCGTCCGCGGTGCCCGGCTGGTTCTGGGTCCGAAGCTCCCCCACCGCGTCCGTGAGCGCAACGCCCAGCAGCACCGACGGGGTCTGCGTGATGAACGCGTGCAGCGCCTCGACAGTGCGTTGTTCGGCGGTGGGGTCGGCGCCGTCGTCGTGCTGTGGGGCGGCCGGAACCCGCGAGCGCACCGTGGAGAGCACTGCCTCTTGGGCTGCCTGATCCAAAGCCCGTTCCTCCTCCACCGGCCGGTTCAGCAGTCCCAACGATTCGCGCAACTCCACGTGCTTGCCCGCCAGGTAGCCGGCGGTGGGCGGCAGGTCGTGCGTGGTCACGCTGGTCAGGCAGGAACGGCGGTAGCGCTCGGGTGCGCGGGGGCTGCCGTCTTCGTACTCAAACCACAGGATGGAGGTGCCCAGGATGCCGCGCTCGGCCAGGTAGTCCTGCACGCCCGGCTCGAACACCCCGAGGTCCTCGCCAATGACGACGACGCCGGCCCGCTCCGCTTCCAGGGCGAGGATGCCAATCAAGGCCTCGTGATCGTAGTACACGTAGGCGCCTTCGCCGGGAGGGCTGCCGACGGGAATCCACCACAGCCGGAACAGCCCGAGGATATGGTCCACCCGGATACCGCCGGCGTGCCGCAGGACGGTCCGCAGCATGTCCCGGTAAGCAACGTAGCCGGATTCGGCCAGGCGGTGCGGATGCCACGGGGGCTGTGACCAGTCCTGGCCCTGTTGGTTGAACATGTCCGGCGGCGCCCCCACGGAGATGCCGAGGGTCAGCACATCCTGCAGCGTCCAGGCATCGGCGCCGGTGGGATGGACGCCGACGGCGAGATCGTGCACGATCCCGATGTTCATTCCCGCGTCGAGGGCGCTGCCCTGCGCCGCCTCGAGCTGCTCGTCGCACAGCCACTGCAGCCATTGATGGAACTCGATGCGGTCCTTCAACTCGCTGCGCTGCGCTTCGATGAACGCGGCATCCGACCACTCGGGAGCCCCGGCCGGAACAGTTTCGGCCATGGCGCACCACAGGGCAAAGCGCTCCAGCCCCTCGCCTTCCTGCGCGCGGAAGGCTTCGAACCGCTGCTGCCGTTCTGCGGACCGGGGCACCGCGTACACCGCTTCCAGCGCCTGCAGCTTGGCCGCAAACACCGGGTCGCGGTCCAGGATGCCGGCGTCCAGGTTCGCCTCGTGGAAGTTGTTGGCCAGCGGGACGCCGCTGGCTTCGGGCACGTCCTCGACCCGCAGGTACAGCGGGTTGACGAACCGGCGCGTGGAGGGCAGGTAGGGCGAGGGCTCAACCGGCGGTTTCGGCTGGGCCGCGTGCAGCGGGTTGATCAGGACGAACCCCGCGCCCTTCGCGGCAGCCGTTTCGGCGAGGCTGGCCAGGTCATGGAGGTCGCCGATGCCCCAGGAGGACCGCGAGCGCACGGAGTACAGCTGTGCCATCAACCCCCACGTCCGGGGCAGGCGGTCGGCGGTGGTCAGGCGCCGCGGGGTGACCACGAGGGCGCACCGTGCCTGGCTGTCGGCCGGTTCCGGGGCCGCGCCGGTTCCGGGCTCCAGCGCCTCCGTCCGGTCTGCGGCCGCGTCGGTTCCGGACTCCATCGCCTCGGACCGTTCCGCGACTTCCAGCGTGTGCCAGCCCAGCGGGATGTCGGCCGGCACCACCGCCGTGAAACGAACAGGCGGAGCATCTTCCGACTCCTCCCGCCCGCCGGCCAGCACCTCGACGTCGCGCCGGGAGCCGTCCTCCAGCAGGATCCGGACCCGCGGACGGACGCCGGGCCGCGCATTGACCGGAACCTCGGTGGCGGTGCCTTGGCGGACGACGACGGCGGGCGGCAGCGTGCGCTGCACCGGTGCCAGTTCAGCGGCTCGGAGGGAAGCCGTCACATCATCGTCGGTGGCACAGGGGACGCCCAGCGCGGTGAGGACGGAAACCAGCGTTGCCTCACTGACTGTTTTCTCGCCCCCGTCCCAGCCATGGAAGGTAATGCCAACGCCATGTTTCCCCGCGAGGCGCTGCAGCGCCGAAAGTTCAGCCATAGATCCAATCTACGGTGAACTGTCCGGACCCGTGAACGTCCGTCCTGGGCCGGGACGGCGAAGATCGTGGCCCGACGCGCGGCGAGCACCGCCGTCGTGCCGGGCAACCGCAAGCCAGGGGCAACCGCAAGGCGCCCACCCCAAGTCCGAAGGCGCCCAACCCCGGACGCAACGCGGCTCAACATTTTTTGGCGCCGCGGCGGTTGGTTGCGAGAATGGACGGGACCATCCCGAGCGGTTGAGAGATCTGGCTCTTTGACACCGCAGCAACCATCCGGACGCCACCGGAAAGGTGCTACCGCCAGAAGCGATGGAGAGAGCGCAAGCAATCTTTGATCCGGACGGTGCCTGCCCGGTGCCGCCAGGACCGTCATTGCCCGGGAACCCAAGTTTTGAAGGAGCAAGCGCCTGATGGCTGAACGCACATTCGGTTTCCGCACCCGCGCCCTGCACGCCGGCGGCACGCCCGACGCCGAGCACGGTGCAAGAGCCGTACCGATCTACCAGAGCACCTCGTTCGTGTTCAAGGACACCGACGACGCCGCGAACCTCTTCGCGCTGCAGAAGTACGGCAACATCTACTCCCGCATCGGCAACCCCACGGTCGCCGCGTTCGAGGAGCGCATCGCCTCGCTCGAGGGCGGCATCGGCGCGGTGGCCACGTCGTCGGGCATGGCCGCCGAGTTCATCACCTTCGCGGCCCTGGCCGGGTCGGGCGACCACATCGTGGCCTCGTCCAAGCTCTACGGCGGCACCATCACCCAGCTGGACGTGACGCTGCGCCGGTTCGGGGTGGAGACCACCTTCGTCGACTCCAACGACCCGGCCGACTTCGCCGCGGCCATCGGGGAGAACACCAAGGCCGTCTACACGGAGATCGTGGCCAACCCGTCCGGCGACATCGCGGACCTCGCCGGCCTGGCCGCGGTGGCGCACGACGCCGGGATCCCCCTGGTCGTGGACGCCACCTTGAGCACGCCCTACCTGATCCGCCCGATCGAGCACGGCGCGGACATCGTGATCCACTCCGCCACCAAGTTCCTGGGCGGCCACGGCACCACCCTGGGCGGCGTCGTCGTCGAATCCGGCCGTTTCAACTGGGGCAACGGCAAGTTCCCGCAGATGACCGAACCGGTGCCCAGCTACGGCAACGTGTCCTGGTGGGGCAACTTCGGCGAGTACGGCTTCCTCACCAAGCTCCGGTCCGAGCAGCTGCGCGACATCGGCCCGTCACTGTCCGCGCAGTCCGCGTTCCAGCTGCTGCAGGGCGTGGAAACGCTGGCGCAGCGGATGGACGAGCACCTGGCCAACGCCCGTACCGTGGCCGAGTGGCTGGAAGCCGACGAGCGCGTCTCCTGGGTCAGCTACGCCGGCCTGCCCGCGCACCCGCATTACGAGCGGGGCCGGAAGTACCTGCCCAAGGGCGTGGGCTCCGTGTTCAGCTTCGGCGTCAAGGGCGGCCGCACCGCGGGCCAGAAGTTCATCGAGTCGCTGCAGCTGGCCAGCCACCTGGCCAACATCGGCGACGCCCGGACCTTGGTGCTGCACCCGGGATCGACCACCCACCAGCAGCTCACCGCCGACCAGCTGGTGGCTGCCGGCGTGCCCGAGGACCTGATCCGCATTTCCGTGGGCCTGGAAGACGTGGACGACATTCTCTGGGACCTGGACCAGGCGCTGGCCGCCTCGCAGCAGGCTGGCGCCGAGCACGGCCCGAGCCGGGACCATGAGGACGACACGTTCGACACCTCCGAGTTCGCCTCCCCCAGCTACGCCGGCGAGTCCTGCACGATCCCGGCAGAGCGCGCCGCCCGGACAGAGCCCGGAACGCGTGTAGTCGAGTCCGTGGAGGAACTGATCGAAGCCGAAGAAGGAGCCGCCAAGTGACCGCCACACCAGAACGTACCTGGGTGGGACCGTCCGCCCCGGAGCGGCTGAACATCCTGCGCAACACCAAGTCGATCGCCATTGTCGGCGCCTCGGACAAGCCGAGCCGGGCCAGCTACTTCGTGGCCACCTACCTGCTGTCCAGCTCGCCGTACAAGGTGTACTTCGTGAACCCGGTGGCCAAGGAAATTCTGGGCCAGCCGGTGTACAAGTCGCTGGCCGACCTGCCCGAAGTGCCGGATCTCGTGGACGTGTTCCGCCGGCACGACGACCTGCCCACCGTGCTGGAGGAAACCCTGGCCGTCGGAGCCAAGACCCTCTGGCTGCAGCTGGGCTCCTGGCACGAGGAGGTCGCGGCCGAGGCCGAGGCCGCCGGCCTGAACGTGGTGATGGACCGCTGCGTGAAGATCGAGCACGCCCGATTCCACGGCGGCCTGCACCTGGCCGGTTTCGACACGGGTGTGATCTCCTCCAAGCGGCAGTTGACCGCCTAGGCGCGCGCGAGGCAGCTTCCCCGACCGGCAGCCACTGTACCAACGACGGCGGAGGGCCGGCCTGCGCGAGGCTGCCACCGCCGCGAAACCCGCCCCTTGTCCCCCGGCCTTCCACGTGGAGGGCCGGGGCTTGGGGCGGGTTTTTTCCTGCCCGCAAGTAGCTTCATCGAGCCTTCAAGGATTTCCCCAAGGTCCTCATCGGATGCTGTGGCCAGCCACACATCATTCGACTAGGGGGAGTCACCGTGTTTACTGCACCAACCGATCCACAGCCAAGGAGGGGCGCCGAGCGTGCCCGCAAGGGGAGGCCATCCTTCCCCCAGAAAGTTACGGCCGGGCTCGCCGCGCTGGTGCTGGGCGCGGGCGTGCTGCCCTCCGCCCTCGCCCCCGCGGCGTTGGCAGCGCCGGTAGGCCAGGGCCTGACCCTGAATGCCGGAGACATGCGGTTCATCCTGAAGCAAATCAAGATCGCGGAGAACCACGCCACCAAGGAAGACGCCGAGGGCAGGCCCGTGCCGGGCCAGCCGCTCCTGGGCCCCGGCCCCCACCAGATAGCCAATCCGCTGCTGCCCTACGGGCTGCGCACCGTGGACGGGTCCGACAACAACCTGGTGCCCAACCAAGGGCACTTCGGCGCCGCCAGCCTGCCCTTCCCGCGACTGGCAGAACCGGAATGGCGGACCACAGCCGGTGGTCAGTCGTACAAGTCGGTCAACGTTCCGATGATCCGGGACGCGGACCCGCGCTTCGTCAGCAACGTCATCGTGGACCAGACCTCCAGCAATCCGGCAGCCATCGCCGCCGCCGGCAAGGCACACCGGACCGTGAACGACGGCCCGACGGCGGTTCCCTGCGACAACGAGGGCCTGCCCCTGAACTGCGTGCCCGACGGCGAGACCCTCGACATCCCGAATGTCACCACCGACTTTGGACTCTCGCCGCCATACAACGGCTTCTTTGCCCTGTTCGGGCAGTTCTTCGACCACGGCATCGACTTCACCAAGAAGACCAGCAACGTGGTCATGATGCCGCTGGCCAAGGACGATCCGCTGTATGTCGAGGGCTCGCCCACGAACTTCATGCTGCTCAACCGGGCGGAGAACCAGCCCGGCCCCGACGGCAAGCTCGGCACCGACGACGATATCCAGGACGCCACGAACACGGACTCTCCGTGGGTTGACCAGAGCCAGACCTACTCGTCGAATCCGTCCCATCACGTCTTCCTGCGGGAATACGAGCTCAACGAGGAGGGCAACCCGGTCTCGACCGGCGAACTGGCCGAAGGCGAACCCGGCGGGATGGCCACCTGGGCGGACATCAAGGCGCAAGCCGAGTCCCTGCTCGGCTTGAAGCTCTCCGACGCCGACGTCGTGAACATCCCGATGCTGGCCACCGACCAGTACGGGCGCTTCCTGCGGGGCCCCAACGGGCTGCCGCAGTACATCACGCAGGACAAGCAGTTCGTGGAAGGGAACCTCGAAAACCCCGTCGCGCCGCCGGCGGATGTCCAGCGGATCGGCATCGCCTTCCTGGACGATATCTCCCATTACGCGGCACCGTTCGACTCCCGCGGCGCGGCCCTGGCACCCGACGGGGACGACGGCATCACACCCACCAGCGGCCGGCAGGACCCGGGCACCTACGACGACGAAATGCTCGACGCGCACTTCGTTGCCGGCGACGGCCGCGTGAACGAGAACATCGGACTCACCGCCGTGCACCAGGTCTTCCACTCGGAGCACAATCGGCTGGTCACCTACATGGAAGAACTGCTGACGTCCCTGAACCTGGACCTGAACGAGTGGAAGCTGTCCAACGGCGCATGGAACGGCGAGCGCCTCTTCCAGGCCGCACGGTTCGTCACGGAGATGGAGTACCAGCACATCGTCTTCGAGGACTTCGCGCGCAAAATCCAACCGGGCATCAATCCGTTCAACGTCTTCACCCAGGCGGACACGGCGATCGATCCGGCGATCGAGGCGGAGTTCGCTCACGCGACCTACCGGTTCGGGCACTCCATGCTGACGGACACCGTGGATCGGAAGACCAACAGCGGAGCCGACATCGGCCTCCCGCTGCTGGACGCGTTCCTGAATCCGCCGGCCTATTACGCCAACGGGGACAGCACGATGACCCCCGAGCAGGCGGCAGGCGCGATCGCCATGGGCATGACGGACCAGGTGGGCGCAGAGCTCGACGAGTTCGTCACCGACACGCTGCGCAACAGCGTGCTCGGCCTGCCCCTGGACCTGGCCGCGCTCAACATCGCCCGCGGCCGGGAGACCGGCGTTCCGTCGCTGAACAATTTCCGCAAGGATCTCTACGCGAAGACGAGCGAGTCGTCCCTGAAGCCCTACAGCAGCTGGGTGGACTTCGGGCAGGCGCTGAAGCATCCGGATTCGGTGGTCAACTTCATGGCCGCCTACGGCACGCACCCCAGCATCACCGAGGCGACGAGCCTTGAGGCCAAGCGCGCGGCCGCACAGAAACTCTTCGACATGAGCCCCGACCCGGCGGCGGAGACTCCGGCCGATGCCTACGACTTCGTCAACAGCAACGGCGAGTGGGAGAACGACGGCGCTGCCTCCAAGACCGGCTTGGACACGGTTGATCTGTGGGTGGGGGGCCTGGCCGAAGCCCAGAACCTTTTCGGCGGGCTGCTCGGCTCCACCTTTAACTACATCTTCGAACGCCAGATGACGGACCTGCAGGACGGGGACCGGCTCTACTACCTGTCCCGCACCTCTGGCCTGAACCTGCGGGCCCAGCTCGAAGGCAATTCCATGGCCGAGCTGGTGATGCGCAATACCGACGCGGCCGCGCTCAAGGCCGATGTCTTCGGCGTCGCCGACTGCGAGTTCGAGATGGGCAACATCGTCCACACCACGGGCAATAATGTGGCCGATGATCCCGCCTCGGCCTGCGACGAGTCAGCACTGCTGCTCCGCATGGCGGACGGCACCATCCGCTACCGCGTCTCCAACAGCGTGGACCGCGCGGGCCTGAACGCCCAGGCGACCTACAACGGCAAGGACGATGCCGACGGCGCCGACGGGACGGACCGGATCTGGGCCGGCGTCGACAACGACACCGTTTGGGGCAACGGCGGCAGTGACATCATCGAAGGCAACGACGGCGCGGACACCCTCCTGGGCGGCGCCGGCAACGATCGGATCACCGACTCCCACGGGGACGACGTGATCAAGGGCGGGCCGGGCAACGACGCGATCGACGCCGGTCCCGGCCTGGACGTCATCATGTCCGGCGACGGCGACGACTTCTCCAACGGCGGGCTCAATGGCAACCAGACGTTCGCCGGCGAGGGCAATGACCTCATCATCGCCGGCGACGGACCGGACACGGTGTTCGGCGGCGGCGGCGACGACTGGGCGGAAGGCGGCAACGCCAACGACCTGCTCCAGGGCGACAGCGGCGCACCGTTCTTCGACGACATTAACAACCCCGGCCACGACGTCCTCATCGGCGACAGCGGCGAGGACGACTACGATGCCGAGGGCGGTGACGACATCATGGTCGCCGGTCCCGGGATCGAGCGCAATCACGGCGTCTACGGCTTCGACTGGGTGACCCACGCCCGGTCGGTCGAAGCAGCCGATTCCGACATGCGCATGATCGTCGTGGAGGGCCCGAACGCGCTCAAGGACCGGTTCCTGCTGGTCGAGGCCCTCTCCGGCTGGGACAAGGACGACGTCCTGCGCGGCGACGACGTGATTCCGGCCGACCCCGACAACGAGGTGGCCGTGCCCGGCCTCAGCAATACGCTCGACGCCGAGGGAATCGAGCGGATCGCCGGACTGGCCGACCTGCTGCCCGCCGGTGCCACCGAGTTCGGCGCCGGCAACATCATCATCGGCGGCTCCGGGAGCGACCAGATCTGGGGCAACGGCGCGGATGACGTTATCGATGGCGACAAGTGGCTGAACGTGCGGCTGAGCGTGCGCGACGCCCAGGGCGCTGAACTGCGGTCCGTCACCAGCCTGAAGAACATCCAGGCCGACATCATGGCCGGCCGGATCGACCCGGGCAACGTCGTCATCGTGCGGGAAATCCTCAACAGTGCGGCTTCCACGGACATCGACACCGCCAACTTCTCCGGCGAATTCGAGGAATACGACATCACCACCGTCGACGGAGTCACAACTGTGGCGCACGTCCGGGGCACCGGGGACGACGGCACCGACACCATCACCAACGTCGAGCGCCTCCGGTTCACGGACCAGACCGTTGACCTCACCGCCCCGGAAGATACCGAAGCCCCCACGGTGACGGACCGCGCTCCCGCTGACGGGGCAACCGGCGTGGCCGTCGGGGTCGACATCACTGCGACCTTCAGCGAGGACGTCCAGGGGATCTCAGGGGCAACGGCCACGCTGACGGCCGCGGAGGCAACGGCACCGACCGCCGCGACCGTGACCTACGATCCGGTGACCAGAATGGTGACGCTCGACCCGGTGGCGGACCTGGCGATCGACACGGTCTACACCGTTGCGCTCACCAACGGCATCCGGGACGCGGCGGGCAACGCCCTCGCTGCCACCAGCTGGACGTTCACCACTGCCGGACCGGCTCCATCGGTGACCGGCCGCAGCCCGGAGGCGGAAGCTACGAACGTGGCCACCAAGAGCAACATCACCGCCACCTTCAGCGAACCGGTCACCGGAGTCGACGGCACCACCTTCCAGGTCACCAACGCGGCCGGCACGGCAGTGACCGCAACCGTCAGCTACGACGCTGCGACCCGGACGGCTACCCTCGACCCGGCCAACCTGCTGGCCAACCGCACCTACACCGTGCAGCTGACCAGCGGCATCCGGGACCTGCAGGGCAATGCCCTGCCGGCCACTACGTGGAACTTCTCCACCGAGGTTGCACCGGTCATCACCGAACGGACGCCGGCGGTGAACGCCACCGACGTGGCCACCAACAGCAACGTCACCGCCACGTTCAGCAAACCGGTCACCGGAGTCGACGGCACCACCTTCCGGGTCACCAATGCGGCCGGCACAGCAGTGACCGCAACCGTCAGCTACGACGATGCGACCCGGACGGCCACCCTCGACCCCGCCAACCTGCTGACCAATCGCACCTACACCGTGCAGCTGACCAGCGGTATCCAGGACCAATCGGGTAACCAGATCACGGCCACCACGTGGAACTTCACCACCGAGGCCGCACCGGTCATCACCGGACGGACGCCGGCGGTGAACGCCAGCAACGTGGCCACCAACAGCAACATCACCGCCACGTTCAACAAACCGGTGGCCGGAGTCAACGGCACCACCTTCCGGGTAACCAACGCGGCCGGCACGGCAGTGACCGCAACCGTCAGCTACGACGATGCGACCCGGACGGCTACCCTCGACCCCGCCAACCTGCTGGCCAACCGCACCTACACCGTGCGGCTGACCAACGGCATCACGGACCTGACGGGTAACCCGATCACGGCCACCACGTGGAACTTCACCACCGAAGCCGCGCCGGCCATCGCCGGACGGACCCCGGCGGTGAACGGCAACAACGTGGCCACCAACCGGAACCTGACGGTGACGTTCAGCGAACCGGTCCGGGGCGTCAGCACCAGCACGGTGACGCTGAAGACCGCCGCTGGCAAGGTGGTACCGGCGACGGTCAGTTACAACGCTGCGAAGCGCACGGCCACCGTGGATCCCAAGGCGATCTTGCCGAGCAGCACCCGCTTCACGGTGAGCCTCACCAACGGCATCACGGACGTCAACGGCAACCGCCTGCCGGCCTCCAGCTGGAACTTCACGACGGAAAGCCGGCCCACGGTGTCCAAGCGGACGCCGGCGGCCGGAGCCAAGTCGGTCAGCCGGAGCGGCAACGTCTACGTGAAGTTCAGCGAGGCTGTCTCCGGAGTCAGCGGGTCAAGCTTCAAGCTGGTCGACAGCAAGGGCAAGACCGTTGCGGCCAAGATCAGCTACAACTCGCGCACCAAGACGGCAACCCTGAACCCGTCGAGCACTCTGAAGGCCAATGCCAGCTACAAAGTGCAGCTGAGCAGCAGCATCAAGGATGCCTCGGGCAACCGGCTGTCGGCCACCAGCTGGTCCTTCCGGACCGGACGGTAGATCACCGCCTCAACCAGTAAAGAGTCCAGGCTTCGGAGAAATCCGGGGTCTGGACTCTTTTCGGGTTCGAGGGCCCGGAGGCCCACCGCCGCCACACATCCCTGCCGGCGGGATGACAGAAGCCGCGCCACAGCTTGTTGGGGGGATAAGCTCTGGCGCGGCTTCCTCATCTAGGTAATCGCGGCCGGGGACGGAAAGGTTACGGGTTGGCTGAAACTTTCTCAAAAGTTTTTTTGGACCGCCGCCCGGCCGCCGCCCGGGCGGCGCCTACCGCCGCAACATCAGTGCGCCGAGACGATATCAACCGTGCTGGTGAGCCGCCGGTTTTTCAGCACCGGCAGGAACTCGCGCACCTCGTCGATCCGGCGCCTGGTCACGTCAACGGTGACCACGCCGCGGAGTTCGTCGTCCAGGAAGCCCTTCGGAATGCCCATCGGGTCCAGGATCGCCGAATGGCCCACGGTGTTGGTGCTCGACGTGCCGGCCGCGGCCACCCAGCAGGTGTTCTCGATGGCACGGGCGCGCAGCAGCGTTTCCCAGTGGTCGATCTTGTGGTCGCCCTTGAACCAGGCGGCCGGCACGCACAGTACGTCGGCGCCCTGCGACGCCAGCGCGCGGGCCAGCTCGGGGAAGCGCAGGTCGTAGCAGGTGAGCACCCCGATGTTCAGGTCGCCCAGCTGCACGATCTTCAGGCCGCCGTCGCCGGGCTTGATGCGCTTGGACTCCTGGTACGAGAACGCGTCGTAGAGGTGGAGCTTGCGGTACGTGTCGACGATCCGGCCCGTGGCGTCGACGATCACCAGCGTGTTGTACGGCCGTTCTTCGCCGCTGGACTCGTAGCCGCCGGCGATGATCGCGATGCCGACTTCGGCGGCGATGAAGGACAGCTGCTGCACGAACTTGGTCCAGTTGGCGTCCACGGCCGCGGCGAGCTCGCCCTCGACGTGGCGCACGGTGAACATCGATTCCTCCGGAAAAACCACCAGCTCGGCGCCGTCGGCCTTGGCTTCTTCCGCGAGTGAGCGCACCGTCTGGAGGTTCTCCGTCACGTCCCCGCTGGGGTTGAGCTGTCCGACGCTGATCTTCATAATGCGCTCCCGTCTTGATGGCGGTGTGTGTCCTTCCAGCCTACCTAAGACCAACTTGCCCGGCGCTTCCGCGGGCGCAGTGGATTCACTGCCCGACGGCGGCGGGGCGGCTCAGTGGTCAATGGCGTCAATCCCCGGGCCGGCTTCAGCGGGGTACCGGCGCCACTCCTTGGGCCGACTTGCGGAGTGCCCTGCCAGTCCTTGGCCGGGAGGGCTTTGCGCGGCGTGCTCCGCCAATACCTCGGCAGGGCTCAGTGTTTACCGGCGCAGCGCAGGATCGCCTCCACGGAGCGGTCGGCGTCTTCCTCCGTAGTGGACCAGTTGCTGACGCTGATCCTCATGGCGGCCTTCCCGTGCCATGTGGTCCCGGAGAGCCAGAGTGTTCCGTCCTCCTGCACCCGGCGCACCACCTCGCGGGTGAAGTCGTCCGGGTCCGAGCCGTCCTCCGGCGTGAACCGGACCAGCACCTGGTTGAGCACCACCTCGTTGAGGATCTGCACGCCGTCCGCCTCCGCCAGCCGTCCTGCCATCCGCGACGCCAGCGAACAGCAGCGCCCCACGAGGTCCGCCACCCCTTCGCGGCCGAGCGTCCGCAGCGCGGCGTAGGCCGGGAAGCCGCGGGCACGGCGGGAGAACTCCGGCACCCACGCGACCTCGTCCCGTTCGGCGCCGTACTCCAGATAGGCGGCATGCGGCGGGGACATCGTGCGCTGGTGCACCTCGGCGTCGCGGACAAAGGCCACACCGGAGTCGTACGGGACGTTGAGCCACTTGTGCGCGTCGGTGGCCCAGGAGTCGGCCAGCTCCACGCCGTCCAACAGGTGCCGGTGATCCGGGCTGGCAGCGGCCCACAGCCCGAACGCGCCGTCGACATGGATCCAGGCGCCGTCCCGCCGTCGTACTCGTTCCACCGCCGGACGGATGGGATCGAAGGACCCGGTGTTCACGTTGCCGGCCTGCAGGTTGACGATCAGCGGCATGTCGGCGGGAATCCGGTCCAGCACGGCGTCGAGCGAGTCCAGCGTGATGCTGCCCTGCGCCTCGGTGGCCACCGAGTAGATCCTGCGGCGACCCAGGCCCAGGTACTGCAGCGCGGTCAGCACGGTGCTGTGGGCTTCTTCCCCTACGACGACGGCGATCTCCGGCGCGCCGAACAGGCCGTCGCCCACCACGTCCCACCCCATCCGTTCCAGCACTGCCGTCCGTGCCGCAGCCAGGCAGGTGAAGTGGGCCATCTGGCAGCCGGTCACCAGGCCGAAGCCGGCATCCGCGGGCAGCCCGAACAGGTCCAGCAGCCAGGCGCCCACTGCCTCTTCCACCACGGAGGCCGCCGGACCGGCCACATACAGCCCGGCGTTTTGGTCCCAGGTGGACGTCAGCCAGTCGGCGGCGAGCGCGGCGGGCTGGGCGCCGCCGATCACGAAGCCGAAGTAACGCGGACCGGCCATCGCCACGGCGGCCCGCCCGCCGACGTCGGCCAGGTGCTCGATGACCCCCTGCGGATCTTCGCCCTGCCGCGGCAGTTCTCCCGCCAGCTCGCGGCGCAGGGCAGCCACATCCAGCCCCGATTTCACCGGCCGCCCGGGCAGGGATTGCAGGTATTTTGCCGCCAGCTCGGCCGTGCGGTGGAGCAGTTCGTCGTCCCCCATGACGAGCATGTTACGCCGCGGCCCTGCCCTGCGACAGGCGGAGGGCCCGAACGCGCTGGCCGCGGGGAGATCCCGCAGCAAGCAGGCCAGGTCCCGCAGCACTCATGACGGATCCCGCGGCGTTCATGGGCCGGCCAGGGCATACGGGCAGGCCGGTCGTCGAGCGGCGTCTCAGTTCACGAGCGGCGCCTCAGTTCACGAGCGCTTCGAAGCCGGCCAGGTATCCCAGGGCATGGCTGGTGAACAGGATGGCGGCGAGGACCCCCAGGACGCCGGCAGCCAGCAGCCAGTCCGCCCTGTCCAGCGGGATTTTCCGCCAGATGGTCCGCGGGCTCAGGCCCAGGCCACGCGACTCCAGCGCCTGGGCCATCCGTTCGCCCTTGCGGACGGAGACGACGAGCAGGGCAAACGCCGCGTTCCCGTAGGCGCGCAGGCCACGCGGCAGCGAACCGTCCGGACGGAGCCGGGCCCGCACGGCGTGGGCCTGCCGGATGGTCAGCCACTCCCGCGGCATCTCCTGCAGCATGCGGTACCCGGCCAGAATGGCGTAGGTAATCCGGGGCCCGAGCCGGGCGTGCTGGTGGAGGCTGCCCATCAGCGCGACGCCGTCGGTCGAGGCGAGGAAACCGATGGCCAGGATCCCGATGACCAGGGTGCGCAGGGCCAGGGAACCGCCGACGGCGAGGCCTTCGACCGTGATCCGCAGCGGCCCGGAGGTCCATAACACCTCGCCGGGCCGGCTCAGCGCATTGACCATGAAAACCCCCAGCCCGAAGGCGACGAAGGGCACGTGCGCCAGCGCCATAGTCCTCAGCCTCAGGCGCGTGGAGGCGGCGACCGCGGCCAGGGCCACCAGGTAGAGGACGGCGGGCGTCACCGGATCGAAAATGAAGACCAGGGCCAGCGACACGACGAACAGGAGCGCGAGCTTGATGGTGGGATTGCGCCGCGCCAGGACGCCGCCGGCGACGCCGGAAGCCGGGCCGGCGGCGAAGTCCGCGCTCATGCCCGGCTGCCGATCTGCGGGTGCGCGGCACCGGCGCGGGTAACGACGCCGGTAACGGCGGCATCGAGCCGGTCGAGGACGCGCCGGATCTCGTCCGCCGAGGCGAACTCGGCCAGCAGCCAGTCGATCAGCGGCGGCAGCCGCAGGCCGGCGCGGTGCAGGACGACGGGGTCGCGCAGGATGTCGAAGACGGAGCCGTCGGCAATCACCGTACGGTCCGCGATCACAATGGCCCGGTCCGCCAGCGTGGCGACAGTCCGCAGGTCATGGCTGGAGAAGAGGATGCCGCGGCCAGCGGCGGCGGCCTCCCGGAAGGCTGCCACCGTGGCGATGGTGTCCCGCCGGTCGAGGCCGAAGGTGGGTTCATCGGCCAGGAGCGCGGGCCGCTCGTGGGCCAGCATGGCCGCCACGCTCAGGCGGCGCTTCTCGCCGCCCGACAGCCGGAAGGGGCTCTGGTCCGCCACATGGGTGAGCCGGTGCCGCGCCAGGAGACCGCCGAACCGTTCGGCGGGGGCGTCGGGAAGGCCGTGCCGGACTTCGTCCCGGACGGTGTGCGCCACGAACTGGTGCTCGGGATTCTGGAACACCATCCCCGGACGTTCCCCGCCGACGGTTCCCGCCGACGGCGGAAGGAGCCGGGCCAGGGTGAGCAGCAAGGTGGTTTTGCCGGCCCCGTTCGCTCCGAGCAGGGCCGCGATTTCGCCGCGCCTCAACCGGAGCGTCACCTCCTTGAGAATGGCAGCCTCCGGCGGGACATCGCCTGCGTTCCGGCGCTTCTTCCGCCCGGGCAGCGTCCGCGAGACGGACAGGCTCTCCGCGGCCAGCACGGTCTCGCCGGTCGCGGGCACCGCTGCAACGGGCACCGCTGCCTCCCCCTCGGGGCCAGGAGGGGCCAGGTCCTCGGGGTCCG
>NZ_JBNHGL010000047.1:0-18666 GCF_059091245.1 Arthrobacter sp. Y3225116 | reverse complement strand
GCCGCGCAGGACGCCACCGGCCTGCAGGAACGCAGCGGCCTGACCGCCTGGCCGGACGGCGACCTCCCCCGCGAGGTGAAGCGCGAGGTGACCGGGCACACCGTGACCGGCTATCCGGCCCTGGTGGACGAAGGCAGCACCGTCGGTGTGCGCGTCTACCAGACACCGTCCGGCCAGCAGTCGGCGATGCGCTCGGGCATCATCCGGCTGCTGGTGCTGCGGGTGCCCTCGCCGCAGCGGTACGTGCTGGACCATCTGAACAACACGGAGAAGCTGACCTTCACGCAGAACCCGCACGGTTCGGTGGCGTCGCTGATCGACGACTGCACGCAGGCCGCGGTGGACAAGCTGGTGCCGGCCGAACTGCCCTTCACCCGGGCCGGCTTCGACGCGCTGTACGAGCAGGTCCGCGCGGAACTGCTCGACACCGTCTTCACCGTGACCGCCATCGTGGAGAAGATCCTCTCCAGCACCCGGCGGATCCAGAAGGAGCTGAAGTCCAACGCCAGCCTGGCCCTGATCAGCCCGCTCTCCGACATCAAGAGCCAACTGGAGCAGCTGGTCTATCCCGGGTTCGTGGCGGCCACGGGTTATGCGCAGCTCAGTCAGCTGCCGCGCTACCTGCAGGGGATTGAGCGCCGGCTGCAAAAACTGCCGACCGCCGTGGGCCGGGACGTGCAGCACATGGCTGTGGTGCAGCGGCTCGAAGACGAGTACGACGACGCGCGGGCGGCGCTGAAGCCCGGGAACCTGGACGGCTCCGGGCTGGACAGGGTTCGCTGGATGCTGGAAGAACTGCGGATCAGCTTCTTTGCGCAGGAACTCGGCACCGCGTATTCGGTGTCCGAGAAGCGCGTCCGAACGGCTCTGAACGAGGCCCTCGCCGGCTGAGTCACGGGGTACCGAGAGGTTGCCGGGTCAGTCGGCGGGGACGACGTCCCCGTGTCCGGCCTCGCGCAGCGCCGCCCGGAGGCGTTTGGCTGACTCATCCATCACGGCCGGGTCCGGGTCCTGCTGCGCCCGCTTGAAGTCGAACTCGGCCTCCGAGTTGGAGGGCCAGACGTGCAGGTGCAGGTGGTTCACCTCGAAGCCGGCGATGATCAGGCCGGCACGGGCGGCGCCAAAGGCTTCCACCTGGGCCTTGCCGATGGTCTGGGCGACCGCGGTGAGTTTCTGCAGCAGGTCGGCCGGGGCGTCGGTCCAGCGATCCACTTCCTGCCGCGGCACCACCAACGTGTGCCCGTCCGCGAGCGGGCCGATGCTCAAGAACGCCACCACGTCGTCGTCCTTCCAGACGAAGCGGCCGGGGATCTCGCCGTCAATGATTTTGGTGAAGAGGGTGCTCATGTACGCAGTCCTTGTCGGTTGGGGTCATTCGGGGGTCGGTAAGAGTCGGCCTGGTTCCAGCCGGGCTCACGGGAGTCCGGTCGGGTGACAGCGAAGGTTCGCCCGGCCCGGCCTCGGTGCGGGCAGGTCCACAGCAGGCGATCAACCACGGGCGGCCCTGCTCAGCGGTTCAGCGATGCGATGTCCAGGACGAAGCGGTAGGCGACGTCGCCGGCCACCATGCGGTCATACGCTTGGTCGAGGTCCGGTGCGCCCACCAGTTCGATGTCGGCCGTGATCCCGTGTTCGGCGCAAAAGTCCAGCATCTCCTGGGTCTCGGCTATGCCGCCGATCTTCGAGGCGCCGTAGGCAACGCGCTCGCGCATCAGCAGGTTGACCGGCACCGGCGGCATCGGCTCGGGCGGCACGCCCAGTTGGATCAGCGCACCGTCGCGGCGGATGGCCCGCAGGTACGGGGCAAGGTCGTGGGCCGCGGCCACCGTATCGATGACCAAATCGACACTCCGCCGGGCCGCGGCGAGCGCCTCGGCGTCTCCGGTCACCACCACGTGGTCGGCGCCGAGCGCGCGGGCCGAATCGGCCTTGTCCGCCGAGCTCGTGAAGACGGTTACCGACGCACCCATGGCCTTGGCCAGTTTGACCGCCATGTGTCCCAGCCCGCCCAGGCCCACCACGCCGACGGAGTCGCCGGCTTCGACGCCGAAGTAGCGCATGGGCGAGTAAGTGGTGATGCCGGCACAGAGCAGGGGGGCCGCGGCGGCGGGGTCGAGTTCCGGCGGCACGCGCAGCACGAAGTTCTCATCGACGACGACGGACGTTGCGTATCCGCCCTGCGTCATCCCGCCGCCGTGGCGGCGGTTGCGGGCGCCGTAGGTGCCCACCGCACCCTTGTCGCAGTACTGTTCAAGTCCTTCCCCGCAGGCGGAGCAGTCGCCGCAGGAATCCACCATGCAGCCCACGCCCACCAGGTCGCCGACGGCGTGCAGGGTGACGTCCTGGCCGATGGCCGTGACCCGCCCAACGATCTCGTGGCCGGGCACCAGCGGATACTCGATCTCGCGCCACTCGCCGCGGACCGTGTGGACATCCGAGTGGCAGAGGCCGCAGAAGGCGATGGCGATCTCCACGTCGTGCGGTCCGGCGGCGCGGCGTTCGATCTGCAGGGCCACCATGCCGGAATCGGGCCCCGTCACCCCATAGGCCGCCGCCCTCCTCATACTGCTCCTCGGTGTCGGCAGGTCGGCTGCCGCGAGGGCCTGCTGCTCCTGGTCAGGTGAAAGCGGTTTCCCCAGCGGCGGCGGCGCCGGACGGCCAAGTGTCATGGGCCTGACGCTACCGTTTGCTGCTGCGCCATGCCACCACGGCACACCCTCTGTGACGCTTTCGGTGCCGTGGTGCAGGGCGTAGCTCCGGGGCTGATCCGGCGGCTGATTACGGCGCGCTCCCCATGGCTACCGGCAGCTCCGGATGCCCGCACCACTGCGACCAGGAGCCCGGGAAGAGGGCCGCATCCATGCCGACCTCGGCCAACGCAACGACCTGGTGGGCGGCGGTAATGCCCGAACCGCAATAGACGGCCACCTTCCGTCCTTCCGCCCCCAGGTCCTTGAACCGTGCCGCGAGTTCCGCGGGCGGCAGGAAGCGCCCGTCCGGGGCCAGGTTGGCCGTGGTCGGCGCACTGACGGCGCCGGGGATGTGCCCGGCGCGGGGGTCCACCGGCTCGAACTCGCCGCGGTAACGCTCGGCGGCGCGGGCATCCAGCAACAGGGAGGTAGCCGCGAAATCGAGCACGTCCTCCAGCTCAAGCCTGGGCATCCTGCCGCTGCCCAGTTCGACGTTGCCCAGGCACGCCAGTTCGTCGCCGCTGTCCAGTTCAAACCCCTCGTCCCGCCAGGCGGCGAGCCCGCCGTCGAGCAGGTAGACGGAGTCGAATCCGCCGTCTTTCAGCAGCCACCACACGCGGGCCGCGGCCATGCCGCCGTTGTCGTCGTAGGCCACCACGACGTCGTCGTTGTTGATGCCCCAATCGCGTGCCGCCTCGCGGAAGGCCTCCGGCTCCGGCAGCGGATGGCGGCCGCCGGCCCGCGTCGGCGCCGACGCCAGTTGCGAGGGCAGGTCCACGTAGACGGCACCGGGAATGTGGGCCCGGCGGTAGTGGCTGTGGCCGGCGTCGTCGCCCAGTTTCCAGCGAACATCGAGCAGTACGGTGCGCTGTCCGGAGATCATCCGTTCACGCAGTGTCTGCACGTCCATCAGAGTCCTCATGAGATCTCCTCCTGACTGCTGGCGGGCGTCGTTGCCCGCCGGTGTCCCGACAGTCCATCACAGCAGCAGGTATCGGGCCAAGCAGGCCGTGCTTTCCCCGAAGGTCAGGCCAGCTCCACGCTCTCCCCCGGCGAGAGGTGCCGATACCTGGTGCCGTAGTGGCCGCCGATCCGCTCCACGTGCTTCTCCACCAACGGCAGGCCGCGGTCGCTCAGCCCGGCGTCGTGGATCGGGTAGGCGTGCTCGGCGCGCATCGCGGTCACAAAGTCGATCACCTCGCCGGTCTTCGACCAGGGCGCGTGCACCGGCACCAGGACTGTCCTGACGTCCACTCCGTGCGGAACGATGAAGGAATCGCCCGGGTGGTACAGACTGTCATTGATGACGTAGCCGATGTTGGCGACCACGGGGATGTGCGGATGAATCAGGGCGTGCTGGCCGCCGAAGGTGCGGATGCGAAACCCTGGCACCTCGAACTCCGTTTCCGCTTCGGCGGTATGGATCCGTCCCGCCGCCGCCGGGACCAGCGCCCGGAGGCCGGCGGCCACGGAGGCCGGGGCATACAACTGCATATCGTCCGCCGCCGCGAGCAGGCCCGGAACCCGGTCCTGGTCGATGTGGTCGGCATGCTCGTGGGTGACCAGCACGGCGGCAGCCCCGTCGAGGGCCTGCTCCACTTCCGAGAAGTTACCGGGGTCGATCACCAGGACGTGTCCGTCCTGCTCAAGCCGTACGCACGCGTGGGTGAATTTTGTCAGCTTCATGGATCACACCCTAGCGGCGGGGGCCGGCCGGGGTCCCTACGGTCCGGCGTGCGGGCGGGCCGGCGTGCCCCGGCAATCAGGCCTGCTGGTAGGCTGGGATGCACCCTACGGGTGCCAGTATCGACAGCGAGGAGCCGAAGCGGACATGTCCGTTCCTTCAGCGAAACCGCAGGCGCAGCGCCGCGGTTCGGAACAGCGGGTGACCCGCCAGCGGGTGGCCGTGGCCGCCGCCTTGGACAGCCTGGAGGACTTCGTCAGCACGCAGGAACTGCACCGCTTGCTGCAGGACCGCGGCGACTCGGTCTCGCTGGCCACCACGTACCGGATCCTGCAGGCCATGGCCGACGACGGGCAAGTGGACGTGATGCGCAGCGGCGAGGGCGAGGCCGTGTACCGGCGCTGCGCCGTCGAACATCACCATCACCACTTGCTCTGCCGCACCTGCGGCAAGACCGTGGAAATTGAGGCTCCGGCGGTGGAGCAATGGGCCGCACGGATGGCGGCCGAGCACGGCTTCACGCAGGTTGCCCACACCGTGGAAATGTACGGGCTGTGCCCGGACTGCAGCGCCGCCCCCGCCAGCGCTTAACCGGCGGTCACCCGTACGGCGGCGACGCCGCGCCCAAAGGCGTTTAGCCGGCGGTCACCCGTACCGCGGCGACGTCGCGCCGCCCCACCTTGCCGCTCCGTTGCCGCCGCGCCCCGGCCAACCGGCAGACCACGTAGATCAGGAACGAGATCGTCGTGACGTAGGGGCTGATCGGCAGGCTGCCGCCCAGGGCCAGCAGGATGCCGCCCACCACAGCGGTCACCGCGAACACCACGCTCAGCAGCACGACCACGCGCGGCGAACTGCTCACCCGGAGCGCCGCGGCGGCCGGGGTAATGACCAGGGACAGCACCAGCAAGGCACCGACCACCTGGATGGACAGCGCCACGGCAAGTCCCAGCAGGAACATGAACACGATCGCGAGGGCACCCACCGGCACGCCGCGGGCCTCGGCCAGGTCCGGATCGGCGCTGGCGAAGGCCAGCGGACGCCAGATGGCCACAAGACCCAGCACCACCACGGCCGAACCAGCGGTCAGAAGGTTCAGCTGCACCGTGTCCACGGACACGATCTGCCCGGTCAGCAGGCCGAACTTGTTCGCCGAGCGCCCCTCGTAGAGCGAGAGGAACAGGATCCCCAGGCCCAGCCCGAAGGACATGATCACACCCGTAATCGAGTTCCGGTCCCGTGCCCGCATGCCCAGCATGCCCAGGACCACGGCCGCGATCACCGAGCCCACCAGCGAGCCGAACACCACGTTCGCGCCGATCAGCAGCGCGAATGCCGCCCCGGCGAAGGACAGCTCGGCGATGCCGTGCACGGCAAAGGCGAGGTCCCGCATCATCACGAACACGCCGATCAGGCCGCCGACCAGGCCCAGGACGGCGCCGGCAATCAGCGAGTTGCGCACCAGCGGGAGCAGGTCGCCGTAGTCGTTGAAGTTGAAGACCGCGTTCAGCAGCTCCGATGCATCCATGCCTACACCGCCTCGCCGTGGTGGTGGGTGGTCGCGTCGGGAAGCCCCACCACGATGATCCGGCCCTGGTTGTGGATGACCTCGACGTGGCTGTTGTACATGTGCGACAGCACCTCGGTGGTCATCACTTCTTTCGGCGTGCCAACGCGGAACTGGCCGCCCGCCAGGTAGAGCACCCGGTCCACATAGTCGATGATCGGGTTGATCTCGTGCGTGACGAAGACGACCGCGCTGTTCCTTTCATGGCATTGCCTGTTGATCATGGAGCTCACGGCCTGCTGGTGGTGCAGGTCTAGCGAGAGCAAAGGCTCGTCGCAGAGCAGCACCTGGGGGTCGGAGGCCAGCGCCTGGGCCGCCCGCAGCCGCTGTTGCTCGCCGCCGGACAGCTGCCCGACCGGGGCTTCCGCGTAGCCGGAGGCGCCCACCATTTCAAGCAGTTCGTCCACCCGCCGGCGATGCCTGCGGCCGTTCAGCCGAATGCCCCACCGGTGCCCGTCCAGGCCCAGGCCCACCAGGTCGCGCGCACGCAGCGGGGTCTCCGGAGCGAAGGACTTTTGCTGGGGGATATAGCCGATGTCCCGGCTGCCGCGCTCCAGCGGCCGTCCGTTGACCTCGGCTGTGCCACTGCTCAGCGGCTGCAGGCCCAGCAACACGCGCAGGAAGCTCGTCTTGCCGGAGCCGTTGGGGCCCAGCACCGCGAAGAACTCGCCCGGGTTGATGGTCAGGTCGAGGTCATGCCACAGCACGCGCTGGCCGAAGGACAGCGAGGCACCCTGCAATCGGACGGCGGGGGTCATGGCAGTGTTCCTTTGAGCTTCCGTGCCGCGCAGCGCACGAAGGGGATGCGGCACTTGCGGCGACCGGCGTGGACTGCCTCAGTTAACCACAGCCCGGCGTCCTGTCCGGTCACGCGTCCAGCGCCTGGTCCACCGATTCCAGGTTCTCCGCCATCCAGGCCAGGTAGTCCTGGTCCGGCGGCAGGGTCTCGGTGAAGTTGAGGACGTCGATGCCCGCCTTCTCCGCCAATTTGCGCAGGCCCTGGGTCTGCGGCCCTTCGGTCTGTTCGTTATAGGCGACGAACCGTACCGACCCGCCGGAAATCAGCTCCTCGGCCTCCCGCAGGGCTGCCGGGGCGGCGTCATTGCCTTCCTCGGCCGCCTCCATAAAGCCTGCCGGGGTCTTGTTCTCCAGTCCCAGCGCATCGAAGAAGTGCAGCGGAACCGGATCTGTGGCCGCTACGGCTTCCCCGCTCGCCGTGGCGGCGAGTTCGTCGATGTCGCTCTGGAGGCCGTCGATTCCGGCGCGGAACTGGTCGGCATTGGCCCGGAAGGTTTCGGCCTGCTCCGGGTCCAGGGCCGAGAGCTTCTCCGCGATGGCGTCCGCAATCGCGGCCATGGTCGGCAGGTCGTACCAAACGTGTTCATTGAAGCCGCCGTGGCTGTGGTCCGCGTGGCTGTCCTCCGTCTGCCCCGCGTCGCCGCCTCCGTGGGCCTGTCCTGTCTCGGCGGCCTTGGCTCCGGACAACGGCGACACTTCCACAGCAGTGATGAGGTAGTCGTGGTCGACGCCGGTCTCGTCCGCCAGCGTGTGCATGAAGGTGTCGTAGCCTCCGCCGTTTTCCAGCACCAGGTCGGCCTGGGAGATCGCCAGTTTGTCCCGCGCCGTTGCCTCATAGGAGTGCGGATCCTGGGCCATCCGGTCGATGATCGAGGTGACGTCGACGTGCTCGCCGCCGATGGTTTGGGCCACATCACCGTAGACATTGGTGGAAGCGACCACGCTCAGCTTGCCGTCACCTTCGGCCTCTCCCCCTGCGGCGGCGCAGCCGGACAGCAGCACCGCCGCGGCGGTCAGCCCGGCCAGTACGGGAGCGGTTCGTGAGAGCCTCACGGGCAAACCTCGGTTCTACTCATAATGAGAATCAGTAACAATAAGGGTTTTCAGCATAACGCAGTTGCGAACCGTTCGCATTCGGCCGGGGCAGGCGAGCGGCCCGCGGCACACAGGCGTGCGCGTCGCGCGCGGCCCGGGGCGGACCGATCCGGCCCCGTGCGCGGCAGGCGCACAGCCGGGGCACCAGGCGTGCGAGGCAGGCGGGCGGCCCGCGGCACACAAGTTTGCCCGGCCCGGGCGGCCCCGCCCGGCTCGGGACCGGCGCGCGGCGCGGGAGTGTCCTGCCGCCCCGCGCCGCGCGAGGGCTATTCGCCGGTCCGGCGCAGTCCCTGGGCCTGCGTTTCGTCGCGGATCTCGCCGACCAGCACTTCCAGCACGTCCTCGAGGAACAGCACGCCGTGCGTAGTGCCGTCGGATCCCAGCACCCGGGCAAGGTGCGATCCGGTGCGCTGCATCACGGCGAGCGCGTCCTCGATCTCGTCATCGAGC
Organism: Arthrobacter sp. Y3225116; assembly: GCF_059091245.1. NCBI lineage: Bacteria > Bacillati > Actinomycetota > Actinomycetes > Micrococcales > Micrococcaceae > Arthrobacter > Arthrobacter sp. Y3225116. Next base: position 10,382 of record NZ_JBNHGL010000047.1, on the reverse strand, counting down.
GCCAGATTGGCCAGGGTGCGGACCTTGGTGACCGGAATCGTCTTGTTGAGCCGGTCCTCCGGAATGGTCATCACATCCTTGAGGTGCAGGTACCCGGTGAGGTTGTCGTTGGCATCGGCCACGGCAAACCGGGAGAACCCGGTCCGCCCCACCGCGCGCTCGAACTGCTCCGGCGTGGTGTCCACGCCGATGGTGACCAATTCATCAAGCGGCACCATCACGGCGGCGGCCGTCACCGCCGAGAACTCCAGCGAACTGGAGATCAGTCCGGCGTCGTCGTCGACCAGCCCGTGCCTGGTGGATTCCTGCACAATGGACTGGACTTCCTCCAGCGTAAAGGTGGAAGAGACCTCGTCCTTCGGCTCGATCCGCACGGCCCGCAGCAAGTGGTTCGCGGTCCAGTTCAGGGTGAAGATCACCGGCCGCACCACCTTGGAGACCGCCACCAGCGGCGGAGCCAGCAGCAGCGCGGCCTTGTCCGCCATGGACACGGACATGTTCTTCGGAACCATTTCGCCGAAGGTCACGTGCAGGAACGTCACCAGCAGCAGCGCCACGGCGAACGAAATGCCGTAGGAGATCTCGTGCGGAATGCCCAGCCACCCTTCCAGCGGCAGCAGCAGCAGTTCCTTGATCGCCGGCTCGGCCACGTTCAGGATCAGCAGCGAACACACGGTGATGCCCAGCTGCGCGCAGGCCAGCATCAGGGAGACGTGCTCCATGGCCCAGAGCGTGGTCTTGGCGCGCTTGGAGCCGCTGTCGGCCAGCGGCTCGATCTGGCTGCGGCGGGCGGACATGACGGCGAATTCGGCACCGACAAAAAACGCGTTGGCGAACAGCAGCACTACCAGCCAGAAAATACCCATGGCGGCCATCAGAGCGCACCGCCCGCGGTGCCGGCCTCAGGCAGCACCGCACCGGTTGCCGGACTCGGGATGAACCGGACGCGGTCCACCCGCCGTCCGTCCAACCGCTCGACTTCCAGGATGCCGCCGTCCACGGCCACGGTGTCGCCCACCACCGCAATCCTGCCCAGCTGCGCCATGATGAAGCCGCCGACCGTTTCGTAGCTGGCCCCGTCGGGCACGGTCAGCTGCGGGATTTGCTCGCTGACCTCGTCCGGACGCAGCAGGCCGGGGAAATACCAGTTTCCGGTGGCGCTCTGCAGGACGCCGGGCTTCACCCGGTCGTGCTCGTCGGCGACTTCGCCCACGATCTCTTCCACCAGGTCCTCCAGCGTCACCACGCCGGCGGTGCCGCCGTACTCGTCGAGCACCACGGCGAACTGCAGGTTTGCGGCCCGCAGCTCCGACAGCAGCGAATCCAGGTGCACCGTCTCGGGCACCCGCAGCACGTCGGCCATGATGGTGCCCACGGGCAGGTGCGGACGCTTCTTGCGCGGCACCCCGATCGCCTTCTTGATGTGCGCGACGCCGCGGACGTCGTCGGGGGAATCGCCGAGCACCGGGAACCGGGAGTAGCCGGTGCGGCGGGCGGCGGCGATGAGGTCGGCCACGGTCTGGTCCGCGTCGATGAACTCCACCCGGATGCGCGGCGTCATCACGTCGGCCGCGGTCCTGCCGGAGAAAGACAAGGTCTTGGCGAGGAAGTTCGCGGTCCCGGCGTCCAGGGTGCCCATTTCCGCGGAGCGGCGTACCAGCGAGGCCAGCTCGGACGGCGTGCGGGCGCCGGACAGTTCTTCTTTGGCCTCCAGCCCGAACAGGTGCAGCACCTTGTTGGCGAAGCCGTTGAGCAGCAGCACGAACGGCTTGAACACCGCGGTGAAGATCAGCTGGGGCCGGGCCACCAGCTTGCCGACCGCCATGGGCAAGGCGATGGACGCGTTCTTGGGCACGAGTTCGCCCAGCAGCATGGACAGGAGGGTAGCAATCACCATGGCGATCACCGCACCGACCGGCTGGATGACGGCCTCGGCCAGGCCCAGCGCGGTCAGCGACGGACGCAGCAGCGAGCTGATGGCCGGTTCCATCAGGAAACCGGTCAGCAGCGTGGTGAGGGTGATGCCGAGCTGGCAGCTGGAGAGTTGCGTGGAGAGGGACTTCAGGCATTTCATGAGCGGCACTGCGCCGCGGTCGCCGTTGTCGATGGCGCGCTGCACGGTGGGCTGGTCAAGGGCCACCAGGGCGAATTCCACGGCGACAAAAAAGCCGGTGCCGAGGATCAGCAGCATGCCGGCGGTGATTTGGATCCATTCCATCTAGCGCGCCACCGCCCCGAACTTCAGGCGGTCGGATGGAACCGGAGGGGGGTCGTCCGAGCCCGGACTAGGAGGCTCCTGACCGGCCGCGCGGGCGGCAAGTGTGTGACGGGCACGTGCACGGGATTTGCCGGTGCTGGGTGACGCCTCGCACGCGGCGCCCGCTTGGGCGGCCTGTGCTCCCGCGGTCCGGCATGCTGCCTGCCCTGCGGGGTGCGTCACGGACCGGCTCCTAGAATAGCTGTCCATTATGGGCAATAGCCTAGCAGGCGGGGTTGGGCCGCGGGCAGTCCCAGGCGGCCGTTCTGCCGCCGGCGTACCGGCGCCGGACCCTGCGTGCCCCTCCCCCCGCCGGAGCGGGACGGGCGCACGCAGGGCCACGGCCGCCGGAACTCCTACCAGCTCTCCGGCAGCGGACGGCCTTCTTCGTAGCCGGCGGCCGACTGCACGCCCACGATGGCGCGTTCGCGGAACTGCACCAGGTTTTGTGCGCCGGCGTAGGTCAGCGAGCTGCGCAGGCCGGCGGTGATCCCGTCCAGCAGGTCCTCGACGCCGGGACGCAGCGGGTCCAGGTACATCTTGGAGGACGAGATGCCTTCTTCGAAGAGCGCCTTGCGGGCCCGCTCAAAGGCGTCCTCCCGCCGGGTCCGGTTCTGGACGGCGCGGGCCGACGCCATGCCGAAGCTTTCCTTGTACTTGCGGCCGTTGCTGTCCGTGAGCAGGTCTCCCGGGCTTTCGTGCGTTCCGGCAAACCAGGAACCGATCATCACCTGGCTGGCGCCGGCCGCCAGCGCCAGGGCGACATCGCGCGGATAGCGGACCCCGCCGTCGGCCCACACGTGGGCGCCGAGCTCCCGGGCCGCCTCCGCGCATTCCTGCACGGCGGAGAACTGCGGCCGGCCCACGGCCGTCATCATGCGGGTGGTGCACATGGCGCCGGGCCCCACGCCGACCTTGACGATGTCCGCGCCGGCTCCGACCAGGTCGCGCACGCCGTCGGCGCTGACCACGTTGCCGGCGACCACCGGAACCTGCGGGTCCAGGCTGCGGACCGCTTCGAGGGCCTCGAACATCTTGCGCTGGTGCCCGTGGGCTGTATCAACCACCAAAACGTCCACCCCGGCCTGCAGCAGCGCCTCGGTCTTGGCGCGGACGTCGCCATTAATCCCGACGGCGGCGGCCACCTTCAGCCGGCCCTGCTGATCCAGCGCGGGAGTGTAGATGGTCGAGCGCAGCGCGCCGGCACGGGTGAGCGCGCCGACCAGCACGCCGTCGTCGTCCACGACCGGCGCAAAGGACGCCGAGGCCGAGTCGAACAGGTCGAAGGCCTGCCGCAGCGCGGTGTCCGCCCCGGCGTTGAACATGGAGGCGTCCAGCAGCAGCGGGTGGGCCGCCATCACCGACTCCAGCGACGCGTAGCGGTCCACGCCCTCACAGTCCTCGGCGCGCACCACGCCCACGCACTTGCCGGCGTCGTCGACCACAGCGACCGCGCCGTGCGCGCGTTTGTCCATCAGGTGCACGGCATCGATCACGGTGTTGCCCGCGGTCAGTTCCAACGGCGTTTCGAAGACGATGTGCCGATCCTTGATCCAACCGGTGACCTCGGCCAGCACGTTCAGCGGGACGTCCTGCGGCAGCACGGCCAGCCCGCCGCGCCGCGCCATGGTCTCGGCCATGCGGCGGCCGCTGACGGCGGTCATGTTCGCCACGACCAGGGGAATGGTGCTCCCGGTGCCGTCGCCGGCCGACAAGTCCACATCCAGCCTCGACGTGATGTCGGAGCGTGAAGGGACCAGGAAAACGTCCGAATAGGTCAGGTCGGTCATCGGCTCGTTGATCAGGCGCATGGCTGCTCTCTTCACTCGTCGCCGTGCGGGCCGGGACGGCCAGGTGGCGCGGCGGCCGGTCAGGTAGGTGGGGCTGCGGGCCAGGGGTCCGGATCCGTCGTGTCCATGTGCTGCCGGGGCCGCACACGGAGGGCGGGCCGGGCCGCCTGAAAATTTCCCTGCTCCCCTGAAAGTCTAGGGCCGGCGGGCCGCAGGACGAATCGGCACGAAGTTCCTCCGCTTAAACGCTAAAGATTAGCCTGCGTTGGGAAAGTGTCATTAGACTGGCAACTGGTCCAGATCTAGTGCGCGGCAGATGCGCACTCGCAATTCCGCTGCTGGCCGGCAGGTTCGGAAGGCAGCCAAGGGAAGCGCGTGATCTGCAGGGCAAGCGGCAATTCACGGAAGAGGCGTATCACAAGTGCCAGAGCATCCCAACCTTCGTCTACCCGAAGAATTCGGCGGTAACGAATGGCTCGTAGACGAAATCTACGAGCAGTACCTCCAAGACAAGAATTCCGTGGACAAGAAATGGTGGAGCATCTTCGAGGCGGCCAACGGCGGCGACGGCAGCCCGAAAAACACTGCAGCTTCCCCGGCGGGCGCCACCGCGCCTTCCCGCCCCGCCGCGGCTAATACCGCGCCCCAGGCCTCGGGCGAGAGCACGGCCACGGAGCAGGCCGGAACCAAGCCGATTCCCGCTGACAACGAGCCGGCCCCCAACACCTCCACCAATAGCTCCGCCGCCCCCGCCAAGCCGGCAGCGAAGGCCGAGCCAGCAGCGAAGGCCGAACCGGCCGAAAAGGCGGAGGCGAAGCCTGCCCCGATCCCCGCCCAGTTGCCCAAATCCGCGCCCAGCGCACTGGCCGAAGAAGACACCGTCTCCGTGCTGCGCGGCCCGGCCAAGGCCATCGCCACCAACATGGACGCCAGCCTGAGCGTGCCAACCGCGACGACGGTGCGCGCGGTTCCCGCCAAGCTGCTGATCGACAACCGCCTGGTGATCAACTCCAACCTGGCCCGCGCCCGCGGCGGCAAGGTCTCCTTCACCCACCTCATCGGCTACGCCGTGGTCAAGGCGCTGGGCCAGTTCCCCAGCCAGAACGTCCACTACGACGAGATCGACGGCAAGCCCGCCGCCGTCCAGCCGGCCCACGTCAACTTCGGCATCGCGATCGACATGCCCAAGCCCGACGGCACCCGCCTGCTGGTGGTGCCGAACATCAAGCGCGCCGAAACCATGAACTTCTCCGAGTTCTGGCACACCTACGAGGACCTGATCAAGCGGGCCCGCGCCGGGAAGCTCACCGCCGACGACTACGCCGGCACCACGGTTTCGCTGACCAACCCGGGCGGCATCGGCACGGTGCACTCCGTCCCCCGGCTGTCCAAGGGCCAGGCCACCATCGTGGGCGTCGGTGCTCTCGAGTACCCGGCCGAGTTCCGCGGCGCCAGCGAGCGGACGATCGCCGCGCAGGGCGTCGGCAAGATCATCACGCTCACCTCCACCTACGACCACCGGGTCATCCAGGGCGCCGGCTCGGGCGAGTTCCTGCGCCTGATCGAATCGCTGTTGCTGGGCGAGCAGGGCTTCTACGACGAGATCTTCGAAGCACTGCGCATCCCGTACGAGCCGGTCCGCTGGCGGCCGGACAACCAGGTGGACGTCGAACTGCAGGTCAACAAGGTGGCCCGCATCCAGCAACTGGTGCACGCCTATCGCGTCCGGGGCCACCTGATGGCGGACACCAACCCGCTGGAGTACGTGCAGCGCAAGCACCCGGACCTGGACATCAACACGTACGGGCTGACCCTCTGGGATTTGGACCGCGAATGGGTCACCGGCGGATTCGGCGGCAAGGACCGCCTGAAGCTGCGCGACATCCTGGGCGTGCTGCGTGATGCCTACTGCCGCACCACCGGCATCGAATACATGCACATCCAGGACCCGGCCGAGCGGGAGTGGTTCCAGAACGAGCTGGAACGCGAGTACGCCAAGCCCAGCCGCGAGGAGCAGTTGCGCATCCTGGGCAAGCTCAACGCCGCCGAGGCGTTCGAGACCTTCCTGCAGACCAAGTTCGTGGGCCAGAAGCGCTTCTCGCTGGAAGGCGGGGAGTCCCTGATCCCGCTGCTCGATGCGGTGATCTCCGACGCCGCCGACGACGGCCTGGACGAAGTGGCCATCGGCATGGCCCACCGCGGCCGGCTGAACGTGCTCACCAACATCGCCGGCAAGACCTACGCACAGGTCTTCCGCGAGTTCGAGGGCACCCCGGACCCGCGCAGCGTCCAAGGCTCCGGCGACGTGAAGTACCACCTGGGCACGGAAGGGAAGTTCACTTCCGACAACGGCAACGAGACCAAGGTCTACCTTGCCGCCAACCCCTCCCACCTGGAGGCCGTCGACCCGGTGCTCGAGGGCATCGCCCGCGCCAAGCAGGACCGCCTGGACAAGGGCGACGAGTTCCCGGTGCTGCCGGTCATCATCCACGGCGACGCGGCCTTCGCCGGCCAGGGCGTAGTGGCCGAGACCCTGAACCTGTCGCAGCTGCGCGGCTACCGCACCGGCGGCACCGTGCACATCGTGGTCAACAACCAGGTCGGTTTCACCACGTCGCCGCACGCCTCGCGGTCCTCGGTGTACTCCACCGACGTGGCAAAGATGATCCAGGCCCCGGTCTTCCACGTGAACGGCGACGACCCCGAGGCCGTGGTCCGCGTGGGACAGCTGGCCTACGAGTACCGCCAGCGCTTCCACAAGGACGTCGTCATCGACATGGTCTGCTACCGCCGTCGCGGACACAACGAGGGCGACGATCCCTCGATGACGCAGCCGATGATGTACAACCTCATCGAGGCCAAGCGCTCCACCCGCAAGCTGTACACGGAGGCCCTGGTGGGCCGCGGCGATATCACCCAGGAAGAAGCCGACCAGGCCCTGCGCGACTACCAGGAACGGCTGGAGCGTGTCTTCGCCGAGACCCACGCGGCGCAGACCTCACCGATCCCGGTGATCACCAAGGACTCCGCGGCCGTGTCCGACCTGGAGCGCCCGCTCTCCCAGCAGACCGAGGACAGGGCCAACGTGCCGGCCGGCACCGCCGTCTCCGCCGAGATGATGGCCCGGATCGGCAAGGCGCACGTGGAAATACCGGAGGGCTTCTCCGTCCACCCGAAACTGAAGGCGCTGCTGGAGCGCCGCGAGCAGATGTCCCGCGAGGGCAACATCGACTGGGGCTTCGGCGAACTCGCGGCCTTCGGCTCGCTGCTGATGGAAGGGGTGCCGGTACGCCTGGCCGGCCAGGACTCCCGCCGCGGCACCTTCGTCCAGCGTCACGCGGTCTTCCACGACCGCGTCACGGGCCAAGAGTGGGCGCCGCTGAGCCACCTGTCCGACGACCAGGCCAAGCTGTGGATCTACGATTCGCTGCTGTCCGAGTACGCGGCCATGGGCTTCGAATACGGCTACTCGGTCGAGCGCCCGGACGCGCTGGTGCTGTGGGAGGCCCAGTTCGGAGACTTCGTCAACGGCGCCCAGACGGTGATCGACGAGTTCCTCTCCTCGGCCGAGCAGAAGTGGGGCCAGCGGTCGTCGCTGGTGCTGCTGCTGCCGCACGGCTACGAAGGCCAGGGCCCGGACCACTCGTCGGCCCGGATCGAGCGGTTCCTGCAGATGTGCGCCGAGGACAACATGATCGTGGCCAACCCGACCACCCCGGCCTCGCACTTCCACCTGCTGCGCCGTCAGGCCTACAACCGGCCGCGCAAGCCGCTGATCATCTTCACGCCGAAGCAGCTGCTGCGGCTGAAGGCTGCCGCGGCCAAGGTGGAGGACTTCACCAGCGGCACGTTCCAGCCGGTCATCGGCGACGCTCAGGACCTGAACGGCCAGGATGTCGACCGTGTGGTGCTGGTCTCCGGCCGGCTCTACTACGACCTGCTGGCTGCGCGCCAGAAGAACTCCGACACCAAGACCGCGCTCGTCCGGGTCGAACAGCTCTACCCGCTGCCGGTCGACGAGATCAAGGCGGAACTGGCCAAGTACCCGAACGCGGAAATCGTCTGGGCACAGGACGAACCGGCCAACCAGGGCCCCTGGCCCTTCATGGGCCTGTACCTGCCCGAGGCCCTGGACCGTCCGCTGCGCCTGGTTTCCCGCCCGGCCTCCGCTGCCACCTCCACCGGCTCGGCCAAGCGCCACGCCGCGGAGCAGGATGTCCTGGTCAAGAAGGCCTTTGAACGCCGCTGAGTAAGATGGCGGGCGGGGTGCCGCAGGGCGCCCCGCCCACTTTCGTTTAAGCACGCTTCCAATCCGTCGAACCAGAAAGCTACCCGTGGAGCAACGCAGAATCAGGATCGCCGCCGTGGGTGATCAACTGCTGGCCGGTGTGGGCGACCCGCGCGCCCTCGGCTGGCTCGGCCGCACCTTGGCCCGGACCAACCCGGATCCAGCCACCCTGGAGTCCTTCGTGCTGGCCTCGCCCAACGAAGGAACGGAGGAACTGGCCGGCCGCTGGCTGCAGGAAGCCGGACGGCGTTTCGATGACGGCTTCGAAAACCGGCTGGTCATCGGGCTGTCCGGCCGCGATCTCGAGCTCGGACTGTCCACGGCGCGCAGCCGGCTCAACCTGGCGAACATCCTCGACGGCGCGGCGCAGCTGAGCGTCAAGGTCTTCGTCGTCGGCCCGCCGCCGGGACTGGACCCGGACCGCAACATCCAACTGGCCGAGCTGTCCGCCGCCTTCGGCGATGTGACCACGCGGCGCAAGCACGTCTTCGTCGACACGTTCACGCCGCTGCTGAACCACGAGCAGTGGCGCACCGACCTGGCCAGCAACGGCGGGGGCCCCGGCCAGGCGGGCTACGGGCTGCTGGCGTGGCTGGTGCTGCACCGCGGGTGGTACCCGTGGCTGGACCTGCCCGAGCCTTTCTAGGCGGACGCGCAACGCACGGGTGCGCCGCGCAGGCCCTCAACACGGCCTCGGCGGGACCGGAGAATGCTCCGGTCCCGCCGTTCCGCTTGAGGAGGCGGTTCCGGCCCTTGCGGTCCCGGCAATCGCGATATATCGTGTCTTGCATCACAAGATATATCGCGTTTCGAGCGGTGTATCGCCACAGGCAGGACGGGCCATGAACGATACCTGGAGCATCGACGGTCCCCAGACGATCGACGTCGACGATGTCCGTTCGCTGCGGGCATCCATCGTCAAGGGGCGGCTGGACATCATCGTCCATGACGAGCCGACGGTCCGCGTGGAGGTCTCCGAGGTCGCCGGATCACCCCTGGAAATGACCCTGCGCAACGGCACGCTGGAGATCAGCCACGGCAAGGCCGGCGACGGCCCGCTGGGTTTCCTCGCCCGCCGCGTCAACCTGGTGCTTCCCGGAGCCCGGGACGAAGCGGTGATCAGTATCGGCGTTCCCCGGGACCTGCCGGTCAAGGCCGCCACGGTCAGTGGTGACGGCCTGGTGTGCGGTACGGCGGCCGGGGCGGATGTCAGCACGGTCACCGGATCCATGATGGCGGACAACACCGCCGGCATGCTCACCGTCAATACGGTCAGCGGCGAAATCATCGTCCGCGAGCACAGCGGGAATTTGGTGGCCAAGAGCGTCTCCGGCGAAATCACCGCCTCGGGCTTCCTGGGCCACATCCGCGCCAGCACGGTCAGCGGAGACCTGGGGTTCGATTTGCACGGCGCCCCGGAGGACCTGGCCGTCAATTCCGTCTCCGGCGACGTTACCGTGCGCGTACCGGACGAATGCGGCGTGGAGGTGGCTGCTTCCTCGGCCACCGGCAGCATCACGGTGAACGACCAGAAGTTTTTCGGCCTCTCCGAGAAGGTGAAAACCCGGATCGGACCCGAGGGCCCCGGGCTCACCATCCGCTCCACCACGGTTTCGGGCACCTTGGCGGTCTTCCACCGGGACATCGCCGGAAGCCAGGTCGGCTGATGACCCCGGTCTTCGCGCACGGCGCCCTGCGGCTCTACCTGCTCGCGCTGGTGGCGGAGGGCGACAAGCATGGTTATGACATCATCCGCGCCCTCAGCGACCGGTTCGGCGGCACCTACTCCCCCAGCGCGGGCACCGTCTACCCCAGGCTGGCCAAACTTGAGGAGGAAGGGCTGGTGATCACCTCGTCCGACGGCCGGCGCACGGTGTACAGCATCACCGACGCCGGGCGGGCGGAGCTGGCTGCCCGCCGGGAAGAGCTGGCCGGAGTCGAAGCCGACATCTCTGCCTCGGTGCGGCGGCTCGCGGACGAGCTGCGGGAGGAACTGCGCAGTTCGATGAAGGGGTTGCGGGCCGACCTCGCCGCCTCGGCCGAGGCC